>NZ_JARUND010000003.1 GCF_036898825.1 Streptomyces sp. B21-083
AGGTAACCCGTGGGCAAGCGAGATGCTGTCGTTTGAGGACCCCAAGGACATCGATGCCAGCGTCGCCGCCGAGGCACTGGCAAGACTCACGACACCACTCAATCACGCGAATGGTGTCTATTCTGTTGGGACGAACGCGATCGGCGACTCGCTTCTCGTACGTCATCTCTCTTCAGGCGCGATCGATCCGGCCGTCATTGAGCTCCTAGCACGGGCTGATGACCCTCATGTCTGCTCAAGCGATAGAGGAGAATATCTGCTCGCCGCTGCCAACCTTAGTCCCCATATCGACGATTCCAAGCAAGGAGAATACTTCGAGGCTGCGATACGGCTGGCTACGTCCCCCACGCCGTCAGACCACGACAAACTCAATGGGCAGTTCATGCATAAACTCGGGGGATTTCGTATTAATGGAACGCCACGTGACAGTCGCGGTCAAGCAGTCATGCTTGCCGCCATGCTCGCGACAGATACCGCTCAACGCAATTGGGTAAGACGCCTCGTATATTCGCTGCTGGGCGAGGAATCTGATTACTGGCCGACCCGGGCTCTACAGCGGCTCGGCGACACGGTCAAGGACGATCTCGCCTTTCTTGCCAGCCAAGGATGGGCAATCCGTAGCCTTGCGGCAACCTTGTGGGTCGATCATGGGGAACCAGAACATCTGGGCCGTCGCCTGGCCGCTGATCCCGACGTGCGCGTCCGCCGCGCTCTCGCCCGCGCATTGAATCAGAGAACTGACACGTCCTATCCGTCTGTGCGCGAGCAGTTGGCTGCGGACCCGGCTTACAGCGTCAGATCAACTCTCGGCGCTTCTCCGATTTAGCCACCTGCCAGGGAGACACCCGCATAAGAGGCTCTATTGACGCGTGGTCCGCCAGAGGACGCGGACGACGTGGCGTTGGCGTCTGCTAGCGATCGAGGCTAGCTTCCGAGGATGGCCTCCCGTGCCGCTCGTGACCAGATGGCCTGCTGACGCTTGGTGAAGCCCATGCGGTTCCAGTGGAACAGGATGTGGCGGGTGAGGATGCCGCGTGTGCCGAGGCCGAGCCGGCCTTCGCGGCCGGCGTTTCCGAGGGCCTGGCCGCCGCGCTCCACCGCGTCGGCCCACTCAGCGAGGGGAGCCAGGGGGTTGCCCTTGGTGAAGGCAGGCGCGGTGTTGGCCGTCAGGAGTTTGCGCACCGTGCCGATCACGGCGGTCACGCGCTCCGGTGGAACGTCGTCGGGGAGAGGGCGCTTGGCTTCAACGCGCGCCCATACGTCGCCCTGCTCGCTCCATTCCTGGTCGGCGGCGCGCAGGAACAGGCTGGTGATGATCAGCGAGGTGGCCTTCGCGTCGAGCGGAATGCTGTCCTCGACCGCCAGACCATGCAGGTAGTCGAGAACTCCCACGCTGTCCGAGTGGAACAAGGCGTGGGCGATCCTCATCCCGTCGGCTCCGCCGAAGGCCACCGTCTCGGCCTCATACGGCGACGGCCACCAGCGTTTCACCACGCCCCACGAGACCGCGCTGTCGAGAGCTCCATGGATGGGTTCCGTTGCGCACTCGTCCAGCGACTGCGGGCCGGGAGCGACGCGGAGACGCCAGCAGGGGAACTTGCGGACGAACCACCAGGCGCCGATGACCCCAACGTCGGAGGCTTCGCGTAGAGACGGCAGTAAGTAGGCGAGGAAGGCGTGTTGGGCGGTCGGGTAGTCGGTGAACTCGATGTTCACCTGCTGCCAGTCGGGGGTCGTCGACCGTGCGTCGAGTGCCGCCAGTCCAGCGGACCGGTACAACTCGACGGCCTCGACCAGGTGTTCCGGTGACAAGTGCAGCCGAGCGGAAATCGTCTCGACTGGCGTGCCGGCCAAGACGGCGTGGACGGCTCGTTCTGCCGTTCTGCTGTCGTGCAGGTCCACGTCTTCCTCCTTTCTGGGCCTCTGTCAGACGAGGAGCAGGCAGACATCCCAGTCGCTGGCCGGTGCCTTGTCGGCTTCGATGCCCTGGAAGGCGAGTGCTGCTCCGGCCGCGCCTTCGAGGAACCCGGCTTCCGTCGGTGTCTCGGCGGCGAGGAAGCGTTCGGTGAGATGCGCCAGGAAGTTGGTGAAAGTGGCAGGCTCGTCGGCATCCTGGGCGACGCGCTGAACTACCCGTATGAGGCCGCCGATGCCGTGGCACAAGCCCCGAGCGGTGAGTTGATCGAGTTGGAGAGGGTCGGCCAGGCAGTCCAGGAGGGCTCGTTCGGCCATGCGTTTGCGGTCGGTGTCGCCAAGGGCGAGGGCAGCGAGTTGCTGGGCGCGGGTGAGGCCGGGGGTGCCGTAGCACCATGATGGTGCGGTCGGGTGCATGGAGCTCTCGGTGGTGTCGGTGGTCCAGCGCGGCCATCGGGTGCCCCGGTGGTCGTCGACGCGTATCTGGTCCAGCCAGCGGCAGATGCGCAGCATCGCCTCCTGGTGGCCGGGCAGAGTGATGCCGCGCAGGTGGGCCAGCGCGAGGAGGGCCAGGGGTCCGGTGATGCCGTGGGCCAGCCCAGCGTTGGCGTGGCCGTCGAGGGTGGATGTGCCGACGTTGACGGGGTTGTGACCCACCCACCAGCCGGGCCGTGGGCATCCGTCGGGGCCGGGGAGCGGCTCGGTCAGGCGGACCAGGTATTCCAGGACGCTCTTAAGTTCGGGGCCGTCGGGGGTGCGGCGCAGGAGGAGGGCTCCGAGGCCGGTGAGGCCGCGCAATAGGTCGTACTCGGCGAAGCTGGTGGGTTGGCCCTGATCGATACGGGTGTGGGCGGCCTCCAGGCGGCTTCGGGTGTGCGTTGCCACGATGTGGTCGAGGGTGTTGAGGGCGCCGGTGTATTGGTTGCTGTCGGCGGCGGTCAGGTGCAGGACGTACGCCATCGCGGGTGCGCCGAGGAACAGGCCCGCTTTGTCGCCGTAGATCAGTGGGCCGACGGCGGCGAGTCGACGGTGGACGGCCTGCCACGATCCACGGCCCTCGCGGGCGTGTTCGACGTGGAGCAGGGTGATGCCGAGGGGGCCGTGGGCGAGGGACTGCCGCAAGGCAGTGTCCTGCTCGCGGACGGGGACGGGGACGGGGCTGGCGCTGGTAGTCACCGTGGTGCTCCTTCGGCGCGGGCGCTCCAGGACAGGGCGGCGGCGCGGGCCAGGCGGCGGCAGACGGTCTCGTTGTCGGGATCGATGCCGGCTGTCCGGTTGTGGTGCATGTGGAGCAGAGACGGCAGTACGTCGGTGGGTTCGATTCCGTGGTTGGCGAGGGCGGTGCGGTACATCTCCAGTGCGGCGCGGCGACTAGCCCAGGCGGTGACGACGTGTTCGCCGCCTGGAAGGGCTCGCATCGCGGCGAAGTCGCTGTCAGGGGCGGTCAGTTGTATGGCCAGTGCCTGGAGTTCACGCGAAGGCGTCTCGCCTTGCCCCTTGAGCAGGTGCTCGGTCAGCCAGCGGCGCCCAGCCGCCGGGCTGCCGGTGAACGTGGCGGCGATGTCCGCGAAGCTGGCGGCGGTGACAGCCGGCTGCAGCCGGGGAAGTAGGCCGAGCGTCCATTGGGCGATCGCGGCGGCAGAGTCGGCGGCGAAGGCGCTCTCGGCGGCGGCCAGAGTGTCGCCGGTGCCGTAGCGGCCGGTCTCAGGTTCGTCGGTGTCCCACTGAATGCTGCGTAGCAGTCCGGTGTTGCGGAGTTCTGCCGCCCAGGCTCCGACGTGGTGCGCGGCGGTGCCGAAGGCATCGGGGGCTGGCAGTCGGAGGCGTAGACGCAGGTGGGTGTCCGGATCGCTGTAGCGCGTGTACCACCACAACGGCTCGCTGCCTGCCCAGTCCTGGAACAGACCGGGCAGGTGCATGGTCAGGATCTCCGGGACGCGTTCGGGGTGGCAGTAGATCTTCAGGTACGCCCATGGAGAGGTGCCCGGCAGGCGTCCGCTGTCGCGCCGTACGACCGCAGTCGTACGGGGTGGGCGGACTGCGGGTGGGAGGCTGGAGGCGAACGGCATGGTGATTTCGTGGGCGTGGCCGAGCCAGCCGTATGCCGCGTCCTCGGGTGCTTCGTGCAGTATCGCGGTGCCCGTGCTCTCCAACTCCATGTGCAAGAGGTGTTGGTGGGTGGGGTGGTCGAGGTCGAGGCGGAGGCGCCGGTCGTCGGAGCCGAGGAAGACGGTGCGGGTTACGCCGTAGCGGCAGCGCCAGTTGGTGAGGCTGCGTAGCCGGCCGGGATGGTCGTTGTCGCCGAGGTCGCTCAGTCGCAGGCGCCAGCAGGCGGGCGAGAGGATGGTGCGGCCGGTGCGGACTTCGGGCAGGAAGGGCAGTCGGGCGGCGGCTCCCCAGGCGAAGGGGGTCAGCACGGCTGTGTGAGAGCGGTGCACCTCGGTGACGAAGCGGACCAACGGATGGGTGGCGTTGGTGAGTTCGACCGCGTTCATCACCGACGGCTCGATGAGTTTGCCGGTGGACAGTGAAGCCAGGTAGAGGCGCTTCGAGTCCGCGGTCACCGCGAGATCGTCCAGGTCAAGCGTGGCTGCGGGGTTGTGTTCGCCCAGCGACAGCAGGTGCGGCGTGACGGCGAGGGCGCGGCTGACGTTCTGGATACGGCGGCGCAGCGGCGGGCTGGAGACCTGCGCTCGCTCCGCGCCGGCGGTGAGCGTGGGCAGAGCCGCGTACGCGGCCGTCATGCGGTGGCGGTCGGTTGACTCCAGCATGGCCAGGAACCGGCCTGTAGTCGTGCCCGCCGCCTGAGACAGGCCCGCGACACTCAGCGTGAACTGCCCCTGCCGCAAGGCATCCAGGGAGGTGGCAAGCACGGAGAAGCACAGCTCGACATGGGCGGGGACCTGAGTGGCCTCGTCGACGGCGAGCGCGGCAAGATCCTCCTCCGTCAGGACCACCTCGCGTACCTGGTTCGCCGCCGCGTCTTGGGCGAGGGCCAGGAGGTGTTCGTCCCGGCGGGTTGTGCCCTGGACGGGTCGCTTGAGGACGGAGCCGCGGTAACCCGCCGGAAAACCGAGGCCGATGTCGGGATCAGTGAGGTCGCGGACCGGGACGAGGGCGCCCATGCTGTAGCGCTCCAGGAAACGTGCGCGGTAGTCCTGCCAGGCCGGGGGTCCAGCCGGGAACGGCGAGAGGCGGGCCATGACTTGAAGGGCGTGTTCTGCTTCTCGGGTGACCTCGGCGGGCAGAACGACATCGCAGCCGGGCAGCAGATTCACCACCAGGGTCCGCTCGGTGACACCGGTCAGGGCTGTCATGCGCAGGGTGGCCTCGGTGCGTAGAGCCCGCTGTTCGGCGGTCGGCGCATGGTTGTGCCGGATCAGAAGCTGATGGATCTGCCGGAGGTGCCCAGCCGTTGCTGCTGCTTGAGGTTCGGTGCTGACGACTGGCAGTTCGGCCACCAGGTGCCCAAGGGCGTCGTCACAGGTCATGGGCGCCCGCAGGCTGGTGATGAGGATCTGGTGTGCGACGAGGCCACGAACCATGTCCTCGATCACCGACGTGGGCGTGTCGGGATAGCCGCCGTGCAGTTTGGCGACGATGTCGTCGACCGTGATCGGCGAACGGGCCAGTTCAAGGACTGCCTCGGCAGCGGGGGTGCGGCGCAGGGTGACCTCGGCTGGGCCGTCCTTGCCCAGCTGATGCGGTACGGCGATCCGGGTGCCCCGGACGATGCAGGTGGGATCGGCGATCACGGGCAGACGCCGCAGCAGATCGGGGTTCTGCTCCAGGGCGGTGACGATCTCGGTAAGCCAATCGGCGTCCGCTCGGGCGAAAGCCCGGTGCTCGGTGCCCCATCGGACCTTGGCATGGTTCCCGAGGTGTACGGGCGCGGGGCCGGCGAACAGGCCGAAGGGAGTGGCACGGTGCTGCATCCGAAGCAGGTACCGCACCAGCGAGATGACCGTGCGCCGGATGGTTCGGGGCCGCTGGCTACGGTCGTCGAGCACGCCGTGCACGGCCTCCACCAGAAGAGGGCTGGCGACCTCGATGGCAGCCGCCGTGACATCGTCCGTCCAGACCTTGCCGATCCACTCCCGCCAGTGCTCCACCTCGCCGGAGGAAGTGACGTCCAGGTCAGGCCAGGGAGGCACCTGGGCTACCAGCGGCCGGGCGGCTGCTCTGATCAGAATCGCGTCAACGGCCTTGTACATCCCCGTGGCTCCTTCGTCCGTCGTCCTGGGCGGTGCGGGGCCAGGCCGAGGACTTCGGCCCGGCCCCGCACCGGTTGGTCAGCCTCCGATGCAGGTGCTGTTGGAGCAGGCGGACTGACAGGTCGCCCCGCAGCCGTCGCCGGTGTCATTCAGAAGACCCGGCACGACCGGGGCGGACGCGATGGTCTCGATGTTGAGGTCGAAGTCCGTGTCGGCGGCGGCCGTGTAGTCCGTGGCGGCCTTGAGCGTGGTGCTGCCCTGCTGTGCCATCTCGAATTCCTCCTGTAGAGCTGGGTGGGATGTGTGTTGCTGTCCTGGCCGGTGGGCGCTGTTGCCGCTACGGCCAGGTGATCAGGACCCGCGTATGGGGCCGGTCGATGACCCGGCCCTCGGGAAGCTGGCTGTCCGGCGTGGACACCGGGTAGATCTCGACCTGTGCCCGGTCGCGGCGGTGCTCGCCGTCCCAGACCCGGATCTCCTCCACCAGGCGCTCGGCGACCTCCTGGCCCTGCGGGCCGTGGCCGATGGCGCCGAGCTCGAATCGGTCCGGGTTGTCGGTACGACGCACGGTGCGGTAGGCGAAGCTGTCCGCGTCGACGAGCATGGGCACGCCGAGCGGCGAGGCGGAGGCGACCAGGCCGCGTTCGCGGGCCGCCGGGGTCGCGGCCAGGAGCGGCAGGTTGTCCAGCGCGGTTGTCAGCCACAGGTCCAGGTGCTCGCTGGACTCGTCACCGGCGAGCGTCACTCCGGACCAGGCTTCGACACGAGGGCTGCGCAGGGCGGCTCGCAGTCCCTCGGCATGGGGCTCGGGGTGGCCGTCCAGCCGCAGCCCGACTTCTTCGCCCTCGGTGTCGTGCAGGAGGACCAGACGGACCCGGTTCTCGCCGGCGCCCTGCATGGGCACGAAACCGCACAGTTCGACGCTGTCGCTCACCAGCCGGTCGCTGTGGCGAACGAGCGCGACGGTACGGGTCATGCCGCGCATCCGCAGGGGTACGACGATCCGGCCGCCGTCGACGAGTTGTTCGGTCCAGGCCGGCGGGATGTCGGCGGCCTGGACGGTGACGATGACGCGGTCGTACGGGGCATGCTCGGCCATGCCGTACTCGCCGTCTGCGGTGATGACGCGCACCTGTTGGTCGTAGCCGGTATCGGCCAGGAACTTCTCGGCGCGTGCGGTGACGTCGGGGTCGATGTCCACGGTGACGACAAGGCCCTCGGGTCCGACGATCTCGGCGAGGTAGGCGGCGTTGACGCCGCCGGAGCCGATCTCCAGGACCCGCATGCCGGGCCGGATGTCGGCCTGTTCGATCTGCATGGCCTGGATGCGGGCGGCGGACACCGAACTGATGGCCACGCCGTCGGCGTCCTTCTTCGTGATCGCGGCATTCTCCGCCTGGTACACCGCCGCCATGTCATCGTCGGGGGTGGCCAGATGACGGGGGACCTTGCGGAACGCGGCCACTACGTGCGGGCTTCGGGCTGCATCGAGCGCGATCAGTTCCCGGACCATCGCGTCCCGCAGCTGCTGATCGGACGCGGGGGCTCCGTCGTCAGGGGTGGTCATGTCGGGGACGTTGTTCACGGGTTCTCTCTTTCTCGGCTGTGGAGGTTGTCACGACGCGGCCTCCAGGGGCACGGGCTGGTCGACGTGCTTGGTGGCCATGGGACTCAGCGACCAGCTGCACCACACCCACTTGCCGCGACGGTTCCCCCGCCTGCGGTATCCCCAGCCGTCCGAGAACGCCTCCACCAGCGCTAACCCGCGGCCGGACTCGTCGTCGGCCGACTCGCGGCGCGGTACCGGAAGGGCGGGAGAGACGTCGGCGACCTCGACGAGGACCGTCTCGTCGCGCTGCTGCAACACCATCACGATCGGTCCTGAGGCGTGCTGCAGGGCATTGGTCACGAGCTCTGACGCGACGAGCACCATGTCGTCCGCCAGGTTGTCCAGGCCCCATGTGGCCAGCGTGTCGTGCACGGTCCTGCGCGCCCTGGACACGGCTTCCGGGCTGGGCTCCAGAGGCGTCGCGAGCGCGCGCAGGATGCGGCCGACCGACGGCCGCGATCCTGTGGCCGCCATCATTCCCACCTGCGCGATACGTCCTGGACTCGCCGTACGGTCCTCGTACTGCTGCTGGAACGGCTGACATAGGCGTAATCCGCGTCTTCCCCGGCCGGAGTCGCCCAAGGCTGCACGGGCAGGGGAGTGGAACAGGCCCGGCCACCCGGACGTAGGGGAAGCAGCCGTCTGCCCTGGAGGGCCGGTGGGGGGCTTTCCTGCATCACGGCGAGACTCCTTGGGAAGGGACGGAGAGGAACGAGCGGGATCTCAACCACCGTGTGCGTTTTCGGCGATGGTTCGTTGCACTCGGTGACGGCGACCAGAGTGTGCCTGATGTGGATCTCACCGCCATGGCCCAGCAGATAGCGTCCGGCGCTCTTCCGGGTGACAAACGTCGCGCGCGGGTAGCGTCGAAGTGTCATCTGAGCCAAGGGCGTTGCGTGCGGAGCAGGTGACGGGATCCCCTGCAGACGAGGGAGCCGCAGGCACAGGGCCGACGGCGGATGGTCAGTGGTCTTCTTGGCCGAGAGGGGCCGACGATGGATGAACGTCCCAGGACGCTGCTCAAGGCCCTGGTGGCCCAACGGCACTGGCGTTACGGCGACTTCTCGGCCCACTTCACCCGCATCGCCGAGAAGATCATCAAGAAGGGCACCGCGAACCCGACGATCTCCGAGGCGCAGTTCCGCCGCTGGACCGCGGGAACCATCCGGACCCTGCCGAGCCCAGACGCGTGCCGGGTGTTGGAGGAGATGTTCGGCGTCAGTGCCGCCGCCCTGTTCCAGGCGCCGCCCTCGCCCGAGTCACCCGCACCCGTATTCAGCCTGAAAGACGAGATCGACATGACCGCACGCGACGCATCCAGCGAGGCCGGCGCCGCCGCCTCCGCGTCCATCTCCGACACCACCCTCGACCAGCTGCGAGACGACGTCGCCGAACTCGCCCGCCGCTACCACTCCTTCTCGGCGTTCGAAGTCCTCCAGACCGCGCGCAGGCTGAGGGAGGAAGCGGAACAACACCGTGACCGCACCCAGGTGCCCGCCCAGCAACAGGACCTACTGATCATCGCGGGCCAAGCCTGCGCACTGCTGTCCGCGGCGGCCTTCGACCTCGGGTCCCTCGACGGCGCCACTCGCCTCGCCCGCGCCTCCGCCCTGTACGGCGAGACCGCCCGCTTCACACCGCTACGGGCCTTCGCCGGAGGTGCTCTCGCCTACATCGCCTACTTCTCCGGCCGCCCCGCCGAGGCAGCCCAGATCGCGCAACGCGCGCAGATGCTCACCGGCCTCGGCGACGTCGCGCACCGCCGCCTGGCGGCCATCGAGGCACGCGCGCATGGCCACCGAGGCGACGCCGCCTCCGCCCAGCAGGCCATCGACGTCTCCCATCGGGAGGGACGCGGGGAGACCGACGACCTGCACGACGGCGTGGCCGGCGAATTCGGCTTCCCCGGCGAGCGGTTGGCCATGTCCAACGCCTCGACCTGCCTGCTCCTCGGTGACGGCGAACAGGCCGAGGCCGCAGCCAGCACCGCCCTGGAGATGGTAACCAGCAAGCCCGAGGCACTCCGCTCCGCACGCGTCGTGGGCGGCGCCGCCGCGGACCTGGCCGCCGCGAGGCTACTGAGCGGCGATCTCGACGGAGCCTCCGAAGCCCTCGAACCCGTCTGGATCGTGCCAGGTGAGCAACGCGCCACCGGCCTGCTGACCCGCACCGCGCGCATCCGCCGGGCCCTGACCGACGAACGCTTCCACCGAACGCCCCTCGCCGACGACATCGGCGATCGCCTGGAGCACTTCAGCCGACTCGCCGCCCAGCACCAACTCGGCGCGGGCGCCGGAGCGGTGGCCGCCCTGGAGGGCTGAGGCGACTCAGGAGCCGGAGGCCAGGGCAGCGAGGATCTTAGCCTCCTTCTCGGGGGCGAGCCCGTGCTCCGCCCAGCGGGGGTGATCCACGGGGCGACCGTCGGCCCGCAGCCACGCCCAGGTGTCCGTGATCGTCTCGGTGAGCGGGCGGCACCGCAGACCGGCCTCCACCGCACGGCCGGCATCCACCGACCACACCCCTGTGTGGGTACGCCACAGTGGCAGTTCGGTCCACTGCCGCACTCCGTGCTCGACGAGCGCCTCCGGCTCCACCCAGACCAGGTGACCGTCCGTCTCGGTGACGGCGAGGCACGCGAGCAGGAAGTTCCCGAAGCCCATCCCCTCAGGGTGGGCCACGTTGAAGGCGCCGCCGGTGGTCGCGGCTGCCTGGTCCGTGGCGAAGGCCGCGACATCGCGCACGTCGACCGGCTGGATGAGGCGGTCGGCCGGAGCCGGCGCCAGCACTGGTCCACCCCGGCCGGCCCGGTTCAGCCACCACGGCAGCCGGCCCACGTACTCACCCGGCCCAAGAATGACCCCGGGCCGCAGAAACACCGCCCGCTCGCCGAACGCCTCACTGACCGCCCGCTCCCCGCCGGCCTTCTGAAACCCGTATTTGGTGGGCGAACCGTCCGAGCCCGTGTGGCCGAAGGACTCGTCCGCGTCGGACGGGCAGTCCAGCACCTTGGACGATTCGGTCAGGGTCTGGTGCGGCCACCCCGCGTACACCGACACGGTGGAGATGTGCACCCACCGGGACGCCGCGTCACGCAGCGCCTGTACGGCCAGCCGCACGTCACACGGAGGCAGATCGGAACTCGACGTGTCGATCACGGCATCCCAAGGACCCTGGGCAGCAAGCCTGTTGAGGTCTTCTACTTGAGTACGGTCGCCGTGGACCGCGCGCACCTCGGGCACGTCCCGCCCAGACCGGCCGCGGTTGAACGTCGTCACGTCCCAGCCGCGGCGTAGCGCCTCGTCCACGATGCTCTTGCCCAGGAACCACGTACCGCCCAAGACCAGAATCCTCATGCCCAGAATCCTGCCCTTCCCGAGGACCCAGGAGAAGAGACCCCAGCCCAGCCGTGGGGAACAGAGTCGTCGCCCAGGTCGACGCGCGAACACTTCGACTCATGCCAACCGAGGCTGTTGGCCAGCGCTCGCTTGGTGAGCCCGGCATCGAGCCGGATTTCACTCAGGCGTTTACCCAGGGCTCTGCGGGCTTCCTGAACGCTCGAGGATGGCGATGTCATGTCGCTGCGAATTGCCGTTCGAGCCGTCAGGCCGGCTGGAACTCTGCGTGCGGTGTTGCCCGCGCCCACACGGACTCGAAGGCAGACTCGCAGAGCTTCGCCACCTCTGGGTCTTCCGTGAGTTCCACCTCCATGTTCTCGCCGTCGCCGTCGAAGTGGTTGACGAGGACGAGGCTGGAGTCGAAAAGCCAGAAGTCGTTGCCAGGAAGTGCGAGGCCCGTTGCGTTTCGCCGGGAGAGCCAGCGCACGTCTTCGCCGGCGGCGATGTTCAGTCCGTTCGTCACGTCGTACTCGAAGCGGATGTACTCGCTGACGGGAGTCGATACGACCCGGGCTCGGCGGACCTCGACGCCTCGCGAGGTCGCCTCAGTGACGATGCTGTGCCAGCCACCCCAGCGCTCGGCCGGGTCGAGTGCCACGCCGGCCTTCCAGTCGACGAAGGCCGGGTCCGACTTCATGTAGGCGTCGCGCATCTCCAGATGGACAGCCGTCCTCTGGCAGTCGCGGAACAGTTCCTCAAACGTCGGGGTCCTCATCGGCCTTCTTCACCTCCAGGAAGAACTGCACCATGCGCCGGGGGATCTCCACCACCGACTCGTGGCCGGGGATGTCCATCTGCCCGAGGCGCTCGATGTCCTCCACCTTCCAACCCTGCACGAGGTAGCTGTCCTTCTCCTCGTCGAGGTAGATGGTGGGGGAGCCGCCACTGGGACTCTCCGGGTCCTTACCGAGCTTACGCAGGGCCATGATGTCCTCCTCGAACGCCGGTAACGATCTCTGTGCCAGAGCTGGCCCGCGGCGGTGCCGTGAAACGAGGAACTTGCCGAAACTTGCCGGGAGTACGGAAGTTGACCTTGCGCGGCCGGGGTTAGGGCGACGAGCAGTGAGCCAGCCGCAATCCCCCAGCAGTGGCCGGAATCGATACCTGTGCGTCGCTCCTCGAAGGGCTGTTCCGGAGGTCGAGGAACATCGTGCGGAAGTGCGGCTGGGGGCCGCTTCATCAAGGTAGACCGGCTGCGTGAACTCGCCGACGTCATACCCAAGATCCTGCCCATCTCCAAGTTCCGGAAGCAGGGCGGACCCTCATGCCGGGAACCGGTGCAGTCGCTCCGACGAGCGGGGAAACACCGATCGGTGGCGTACGGACGTATGGGCGCGGTTCGCTTCGCCGATTCACCAGTTCGCCGGAGGCAGACAGAGACGATGCCGAAACTACTGGTGAAGTACGGAGGGGCATGTCAACGTGGACGACCCGCTGAAACCCCAGGTCAACGACGGTCAGCGACCTGTGGCCGAGTTCATGGAGGCGCCCCTGTACCCGCACCTTCCCAGTGATACCTCCTGCCCCCACTCGCCGGACCCGGTGTACTGGGTCATCCCGCGCCACCTGGCCGGCGACGACGGAGTTCTCGCCGAGCGCATCGGCGACACCCTGACCGGCCTCGGCTGGCGCATGTGGCCCACGGCCCGCCACACCCTGCTGTACATGAGCCCGGATGGGCTGCGCGGTGCCGAGTGGATCCTCGCGGCCCACCCGTTCGAGCTGGGCGGACTGCCCGTCGCCTGGCAGCTGAGCGCCCGCACACATGCCGCCTCGGCGATGACGGAGTGGAACGCGTACTTCACCGGAGGTGTCCCGTACGAGGCACTCGCCGACCTTCTCGTCGCCATCGACGCTCGCGAGGCGCCCGACGTCGGCTTCAGGGGGCATGGGAAGGTTCTCGACGCGCTCGGTGCGCGAGGCTGGATCCGCGACGTGGACCGGCCCACAACCACGGCCACGGACCCCGGACTGGCCTCCAGCGTCTCCCTGGAGATGCTGCCGCCGCTCATCCAGGACGCCGACCCGCGCCCTGATCTGATGGGTTGGCAGGCGTGGGCGGAACCCGTCCTCGGCGCCCCGTACCTGTGGAAACAGCTACACGGACATGGACCAGTTCGTGCGTTACGCGCAGGCCCGCTGAGCGCGGCAAGATCCAGCTGCTGTTCATCGCGGACACCCCGGTCCTGGACGTCGACCTCGACCACCATGCCCCGCACCACATGATCGACCCGCTGCTGATCCTGACCGTCCTTGCGCGCGAGACCGAGCGGATCGGCCTGGTCACCACCGCCTCCACCACGTTCACCGAGCCCTACAACCTCGCCCGCCAGTTCAAGGCCCTCGACGTGATCAGCCACGGCCGGGCCGGCTGGAACGCGGTGACCACCTCCGACCCCGCCGCCGCGGCGAACTTCGGCGCGACGATCCCACCGCGCGCGGAGAAGTACGAGCGCGCCCACGAGGTCATCCAGATCGTGCAGGGGCTGTGGGGCAGCTGGGAGAAGGACGCCTGGCTGCTCGACGTCGACGGCAAGCGGTTCGCCGACATGGACAAGATCCAGCCGGTCAACCTGCAGGGCAAGCACGTCGCCTCCCGTGGCCCGCTGCCCATCCCCCAGTCCGAGCAGGGCCAGCCGGTCATCTTCCAGGCGGCGGCAGTTAGGGCCTGGAAATCGCGGGCCGTTACGCCAGCGGCGTCTACGCCAACCCGTACACCATCGAGGACGCCCAGGCCCAGCGCCAGGCCCTGCGGGACGCCGCCAAGCGCGCCGGACGCGACCCGGGCGAGGTGAAAATGCTCGCCGGCTTCATGCCGACCATCGCCCCCTCCCGCCAGGCCGCCCTGGAACGGCGCCGCTTTTTGGACGAGGTCGTCGACCTGAACCAACGCGTCCGCTACCTCGGCGCCATGATCGGCCTCCTGCTCGACCCCGGCCGGCTCGACGAGCCCCTGACGGCGGACCAGCTCGCCGACGCCATACCCAGTCCGCACGACCCACGCTCCGCCCACGCCCTCGAAGTGGCCCGGGAAGGCTGGACCCTGCGCGACGTGCTCGCCCACGGCGTCATCGACTACCACCCGGTGGTCGCCGGCACCGCCACCGACGCGGCCGACCACATGCAGCAGTGGTTCGAGGCAGGGGCCTGCGACGGCTTCTCGATCGCCATCGACAGCTACCACGATGGCTTCGACGCCTTCGTCGACCAGGTCGTCCCGCTCCTGCAGGAACGCGGCCTGTTCCACGACGACTACGAAGGCCCCACCCTGCGCGAGAACCTCGGCGCCCCCGAGCAGTACGGCCTCGACCCGCGCTTCAGGAAGCCGGCCAGGTTGCTGAGTAAGCCGCCAGAGCATGCGCCGTGAACTGTCGCTTTGCGTAAGTGACTTCGCAAGCTCAACTCGCAATAGTGGTGCAGGTCACATGAAATGCGTCTCGCCATTCGAGACGCTGGAGGTCGACGCATCCGGAGTGGCCCCCAAGCGGCCCGGATGTGGTCGCCTTACCTCGACTTAGGGCACGCGGAGGGCACGGAACCTCCGAATTGGACTAGACAACAAACAAACCCCAGGCCGCTGACCTGGGATTTCAATCTGGAGCGGGTGACGAGAATCGAACTCGCACTCTCAGCTTGGGAAGCTGATGTTCTACCACTAAACTACACCCGCGTAAGACGCCGGTCAGGCCGGTGTCCGAACGCTCAGTCACTCTACCGCACGCCAGGCCCCCGGCGCCGAAGCCCTGGGGCCTGCCGCCGTTTCCGGGGGATTCCGGCGGTGTTCCAGGCGTGGACCGGGCTCGAATCGGACCCGAACCGCATGTGAACCGCATCCGAACCGGACGCGTTTTCGCGGCGTGACCCGGCTGCGGGTGGGCGGAGTTGGGGCGTACGGTGGGGGCTCGGAAGAGGGGTCGGGCAGGTTCGGGCGGGATCGGAGTGCCGCCTGCAGAGCCGCCCTTTTCGTCCCGTAATGTGGCGGTCCTCGTCGGTCTCGACAGTGACCGGCGACGGCTCTTGGGGAAGGGACTCTGAGGACTTGATCGAGCGCACCGTCGTCCGTTGTGCCGAAGGGCACGTGTTCAGCACCGCTTCGTTCCCGATGCAGCAGGCCGAGCGGCTCGGCCCCGGCCGGCTGGTCCGGTGTCCGCGCTGTGCGCGGCTCCGCAGTGTGGTGCCGGTGACGTTGGAGCAGCAGCAGCGGAGCACCACCAGTACGTAAAGTCAGTAAGTCGGTAAGTGAGCCAGTGAGTAAGTGAAGTAGAGCAGTGCGGGCGCGCGGAACCGGCCGGTGGTGTCGGGTTCGCGCGTCTTGCGTATCCTCGGGGCGTGCTTCTCTCAGACAAGGACATCCGGGCCGAGATCGATTCCGGGCGGGTACGGATCGATCCCTACGACGAATCCATGGTGCAGCCGTCGAGCGTGGACGTGCGCCTCGACCGCTACTTCCGGGTGTTCGAGAACCACCGTTACCCCCACATCGACCCCTCCGTCGAACAGGCCGACCTCACGCGTCTGGTCGAGCCCGAGGGCGACGAGCCGTTCATCCTCCACCCCGGGGAGTTCGTGCTCGCCTCGACGTACGAGGTCATCACGCTCCCCGACGACCTCGCCTCCCGTCTCGAAGGCAAGAGCTCGCTCGGGCGGCTCGGGCTCGTCACCCACTCCACCGCCGGGTTCATCGACCCGGGGTTCAGCGGGCATGTGACGCTCGAACTCTCCAACCTCGCGACGCTGCCCATCAAGCTCTGGCCCGGTATGAAGATCGGCCAGCTGTGCCTGTTCCAGCTGAGCTCGTCGGCCGAGTTCCCGTACGGCAGCGAGCGGTACGGCTCCCGGTATCAGGGGCAGCGCGGGCCCACCGCCTCCCGGTCCTTCCTCAACTTCCACCGGACGCAGGTGTGAGCGTGGTGGGTGACGTGAGTGGTGTGCGGGAGAACCTCTCCTACGAGTCGTTCGGTGTCGCCGTCCGCGAGCTCGCGCAGACCATCGCCGACGACGGGTACGAGCCCGATGTCGTCCTCAGCATCGCCCGGGGTGGGGTGTTCGTCGCCGGTGGGCTCGCCTACGCGCTCGACTGCAAGAACATCCACCTGGTCAACGTCGAGTTCTATACCGGCGTCGGAACCACACTCCCCATGCCCGTCATGCTCGCGCCCGTCCCCAACGCCATCGACTTCTCCGCCAAGAAGGTCCTCATCACCGACGACGTCGCCGACACCGGCAAGACGCTCAAGCTGGTGCGGGACTTCTGCCTGGACGCCGTCGCCGAGGTGCGTTCGGCGGTGATCTACGAGAAGACGCAGTCGCTCGTGAAATGCGAGTACGTCTGGAAGCGGACCGACGCGTGGATCAACTTTCCGTGGAGTGTTCTGCCCGTGGTGCGTAAGGCGGGGGAAGCCGTCACGCCCTCCCGGGAAGCGTTGTAGCGCCGGGAGGGTGACTGTCCCTCGCGTGAGGCGGGCAAACCGGCCGTCTCCGGCGACGGGCGGTCCGCTTCTTTCCCGTTCCCCCCGTTCCCCGGCGTCACTTCGCTCGGAGTACCTTGACGCCGTCCCGCTCGAAGTCGTAGACGTAGCCGTTGAGGCGGAGGCCGTCGATCGCGCCGATCCACATGAAGTCCCGCCCCTTGCCCACGGCGACCGTGTAGACGGTCGGCCTGGCATTGACGTTGGTGAACGAGGCCTTCAGTTGGGCGAAGGTGCACTGGGCGGCCTGGGTGCAGGTCGTCTCGTTGCCCGTGAGGTACCAGTAGCCGGTGCTCGTGGCGTCGATGAAGGGGCTCCAGCCGTTCGTGACCGGGGACGCGCTCGGCACCCACACCAGCGTGGAGTAGTCGTCGGTGGCCGTCACGTTCGGGTCGATCTCGAACCTGATGTTCGGCATGTTTGGCGTCGCGCCCCCGTAAGCGACGTTCTCGGCCGTCTGGAAGACGTGGAATCCGACTTGCCGCAGCCGCAGTACCTGCTGCCCGGAGAAGTCCACTTCGTTGCCGAAGTCGACCTTCTCGCTGGGAGGGACCAGGGTGGTGGAGTTGTTGGCCACCTCGATGCCGAGGCTGCCCCGCCCGTACGGCGGCCGGGCGGCGGTCCCTGTGGTGCCGAACGGGCCGAAGGGGCCGGTGCGGAGTTCGGCGACCGGGGAACCGATCGTGTTGCGGGCGATCACGCCCCAGTGGTCCGAGTGGGGTGGGTTGTTGTCGGCGGCGGCTGATCCAGGAAGGATCGCGGCGATGAGGGCGACCAGCAGGGTGGCCACGAGCACCGTTCCCTGTCTCACGCCAAGGCGAGCTTTCACGCGCACTCCTAGTAGGAGATGGTGTAGGGAAAGGTCACGGTATATTACCGTCTGTAATGTCATGATGTGACATGCGGTAAATGGTGTGAGTTTGTTCTTTCCGGCGCTCGCGCGGTCTCGGGCTCGGTCTCCCTCTCGGCGGCGGCATGCCAAGGGCCCCCGGCGCCTGGCGCGGAGGGCCCTACTGGCAGCTGCCAGGTACTAGTACTGGAACGTGCTAGAACGTGCCCAGTTTCACGATCGACAGCAGGGCGATCAGCTGGATCGCCGACGCGCCCAGGGCCTTTGGCCAGAGGAGGTCGTGGGAGCGGCGGACCATGATGGTCAGGAGGACGCCTGCCGCGACCCAGGTCGCCCAGCCGAGGATCTGTACGAAGGGGGCGTCGCCGCCCGCGAACATGGCGACGAGGAGGCGGGGGGCGTCCGTGATGGACATGATCAGCATGGAGAGGCCGACCGTAGGCTGCCAGGCGCCGTCGCCGCCGAGCTGGCGGGCCAGGGTGTGGGTGACCACGCCCAGGATGAAGGCGCTCAGGACCATCGCCACGCCCGTCGTCAGCACGATCGGGATCGCGTTGCTGAGCGTCGCGTTTATCGTGTCCTTGCGGGTGTCGTCGAACCCGAAGACGGCGATCAGGCCGTACAGGAACGTGACGACGAGCGCCGGGGCCCACACCGAGTAGTCGCGCATCTGCAGGAACGTGCGGTCGGGGGCGGTGACGATGCCCCGGAGCAGTTCCTTCCAGCGCAGGCGCGGACCGGCCGGCGGGGCCGCGGCCGAGCCGGCGCGGTAGGTGTCGCCCTGGTTGTACGGGTCGTCGCCGGTGCTGAACGCCTGTGTGTGACCAGGGTTGTTGGCCGCGTACGGGTCCACGGGAGCGTTCGGGTGCCCCTGCTGAGGCCCGTGTCCCTGGCCGCCGTCGCCGAAGTACTCCGGCTCGCCGTGTCTGCCCTGGCCGCCGGGCCCGCCCTGTCCGCCGTAGCCGCCGTTGTCGGCGGTCGCCTGTGGGGGCCACTGCCGTCCGGCGCCGCCCGAGCTGCCGTACGACGGCTGTCCGCCACCGTACGGCTGCTGCTGGGGCGCGGAGGGGTAGCCGTACGACGGGCCGCCCTGTGGGGGCTGCTGGCCGTACGGCTGCTGCCGCGGTTGTTGTTGCGGTCGCGCTTGCGGGGGGCGGTTGTCCCGGCCGCCGCGTCCGATCCTGAATCCAGCCACGTCATCGAACGTACCTGGTCCCGGAGAGTGACGGGTGGGGCCGGGGGTTACGGACCCCGCTTTGCTGCCGACCTGTGACATCCCTTAAGGGGGCCCGGACCCTTCCCCTAGGGAAAGGATCCCGTTTCTCTCCGTTACGGGAGCATCCCGTCGATCAGGCCCTCCGGCACCGCCGAGACCCCGGCCGCCGTGATCCCCGACGCCGAGCCGAGCAGCCGTAGCGAGCCCATGCCGCCCGAGACGTACAGGTCGGCCTTGCCGTCGCGGTGGGCGTCGGGCAGGCGCAGCTTCATGCCGAAACCTGCGCAGTCCTCGCAGTCCTCGCAGTCCGCGCCGATCGCGAGGTCCCGGTAGCCGGCGCCGTTGCCTGCAAGCCCGCAAGCCCTACGTCCCTACAGGAACTCCGAGCTGGAGAACGTCACGGACGGCTTGACCGCTACCGTTCCGACCTTTGTCCCGGGGTAGACGGCCACCTCGTCCCAGGTCTCGCCCCGGTACGTCCGTACCGCCAGGTCCGCCCGGCCGTCGCCGTCGAAGTCGCCGACCGTGAGCACCCGGGTCGTGCCCCGGGTGGGCGGCGCGACGATGACCATGCCCGCTGTCGAGAGGCCGGCCGTCGCTGTCCGTGCCCGGAACACCCTCAACCGGGAGCCGCTGGAGACGAGTTCGTCGCGGCCGTCGCCGTCGAAGTCGCCGGAATCGAGCATCGAGCCGGGGGAGGCGAGGGTGCCGGAGGTCGCGTCGGGGAGGTCGTAGCGCAGTGACGTTTTGCCCATCGCGCCCACAGCCGCGTCCAGGTTCTTGCCCTTGCCGAAACGGCCGAGGGCGACGTCGATGCCCTCGGGCAGTACCGCCCCGGTGCGTGTCGGGCCGTTCGGGCCGCCGAGGACCACCGCCGACTTCGAGGTGCCGTCCGCCGTACGGACGACGAGGTCGTCGTATCCGTCATGGTTCACGTCGGCCGCCGGGCCCGTGGGCACGTTGCCGGGGGCGGCGATCGGTGCACCGGCCTTGCGCGGGGCGCCCTTGCGGGTGAACGGGCCGCGCAGGTAGCTGAGTTGGGCGTTCGAGGCGTGGACGACGAGGTCCTGGGCGCCGTCGCCGTCGAAGTCGCCGCACACCGGCTGGTCGGGCCAGTCGTTGCCGGCGCGGGCCTGCGCCGGGATCGCGAGGGTGACCGCGCGGCCGGTGAGGCCCGCCGGGGAGCCGAAGAGGATCTGGAGGGGTACCGGGGGCCGGCCCTGGCCGTCGTAGGGCGGGTCCGTCGACACGACCAGGTCGGTGAAGCCGTCGCCGTCGAGGTCGCAGGTCGCCTCCGCGTCGAAGACCGCCGGCAACTGGCCCTTCGTACTGGCTGCTTGACGGGCCGGGCTCAGCAACTGCCGGGCGCCGGGGACGAGTCCGCCCGGGGAGCCGTAGACGATGCCGATACCGGCGTCGTCCGTGTGGAGTTGGTCCTTGACGAGGTCGCCCAGGACCAGGTCACGGTGGCCGTCGCCGTTGAAGTCGTCGGCGATCTCGCTGCCGTCGCCCTGCGGTATCGGGCGTTGGGCGGGGGCCTTGGCGACCTGCACGGGGGTGTCGGCGGCGGCTGTCCCGTCGTCGCCGGAGAGGGGGCCGCAGGCGGTGAGTGCCATCAGGGCGCCGAGGGCCGCCAACCCGCTGGTGGCCGCCGTAACCCGACCGCCTCTTCGTACGCGCACCCCGTACCCCGCACCTCGTCCGGACCGTTGACCCCATTGGCAACTACTCGGTAATGATGCACGTGTTCGAGATACGGGGACAGCCCCGTGACCGGGCTATGGCCCCGTGACAGGCGACAGCCCCGTGCCCGTACGAGGGGCAGGGGGCTGTCGGTGGCGGCTGTACCGGCGGTTACTTCACCGGCTGCGGCTCAGGCGCGCTCTCCGTCTCCGCCTCGCCCGCCGGGGGTTCGTCGTCGGGGGCCGGGGTCTTCACGGACGTCAGGAGCAGCTGGGCGACGTCGACGACCGTGATGGACTCCTTCGCCTTGCCGTCGTTCTTCTTGCCGTTGACCGAGTCGGTCAGCATGACGAGGCAGAACGGGCAGGCCGTCGACACGATGTCGGGGTTGAGCGAGAGGGCCTCGTCGACTCGCTCGTTGTTGATGCGCTTGCCGATCCGCTCCTCCATCCACATCCGCGCGCCGCCGGCGCCGCAGCAGAAGCCGCGTTCCTTGTGGCGGTGCATCTCCTGCTGGCGCAGGCCCGGGACGGCCGACATGATCTCGCGCGGGGGCGTGTAGATCTTGTTGTGGCGGCCCAGGTAGCAGGGGTCGTGGTAGGTGATGAGGCCCTCGACCGGGGTGACCGGGAGCAGCTTGCCGTCGTCGATGAGGTGCTGGAGCAGCTGGGTGTGGTGGATCGTCTCGTAGTCGCCGCCGAGCTGCGGGTACTCGTTGCCGATCGTGTTCAGGCAGTGCGGGCAGGTCGCGACGATCTTCTTCGCCGACTTCGGCTTCTTCGACTCGGGGGTGACGTTGCCCTCGTCGTCCGTCTCCTCGCCGAACGCCATGTTCAGCGCCATGACGTTCTCCATGCCGAGCTCCTGGAACAGGGGCTCGTTGCCGAGGCGGCGGGCGGAGTCGCCGGTGCACTTCTCGTCGCCGCCCATGATCGCGAACTTGACGCCCGCGATGTGGAGGAGTTCGGCGAACGCCTTGGTGGTTTTCTTCGCGCGGTCTTCCAGGGCGCCGGCGCAGCCGACCCAGTACAGATACTCGACCTCGGTCAGGTCCTCGATGTCCCTGCCGACGACCGGCACCTCGAAGTCGAGCTCCTTGAGCCACTCCAGGCGCTGCTTCTTCGCCAGGCCCCAGGGGTTGCCCTTCTTCTCCAGGTTCTTGAGCATCGTGCCCGCCTCGGACGGGAAGGCGCTCTCGATCATCACCTGGTAGCGGCGCATGTCGACGATGTGGTCGACGTGTTCGATGTCCACCGGGCACTGCTCGACGCAGGCGCCGCAGGTGGTGCAGGACCACAGGACGTCCGGGTCGATGACGCCGTTTTCTTCGAGGGTGCCGATCAACGGGCGCTCGGCCTCCGCGAGGGCCGCCGCGGGCACGTCCTTGAGCTGCTCCTCCGACGCCTTCTCGTTGCCTTCCATGTCCTTGCCGCCACCGGCCAGCAGATACGGCGCCTTGGCGTGGGCGTGGTCCCGCAGCGACATCATCAGCAGCTTGGGGGAGAGGGGCTTGCCGGTGTTCCAGGCCGGGCACTGCGACTGGCAGCGACCGCACTCCGTACAGGTGGAGAAGTCGAGCAGGCCCTTCCAGGAGAACTGTTCGACCTGGCTGACGCCGAAGACGTCGTCCTCGCCGGGGTCGGTGAAGTCGATCGGCTTGCCGCCGGACGTCATCGGCTGGAGGGCGCCCAGGGCGGTGCCGCCGGTCGCCTCGCGCTTGAACCAGATGTTCGGGAAGGCGAGGAAGCGGTGCCAGGCGACGCCCATGTTGGTGTTGAGCGAGACGACGATCATCCAGACGAAGGACGTCCCGATCTTGATCATCGCGGTGAGGTAGATCAGGTTCTGGAGTGTCGTCGCGCTCAGGCCCTTGAAGGCCAGGACCAGCGGGTACGAGGCGAAGTAACCGGCCTCGTAGTGCTCGACGTGGTGGATCGCGCCCTCGAGGCCGCGCAGTACGTAGATCGCGAGGCCGATGGTGAGGATGACGTACTCGACGAAGTACGCCTGGCCCGCCTTGGAGCCCGCGAAGCGGGACTTGCGGCCGGGGCGCGAGGGGAGGTTCAGCAGGCGGATCACGATGAGTACGGCGATGCCGAGGATCGTCATCACGCCGATGAACTCGATGTACATCTCGAACGGCAGGAAGCCGCCGATGACCGGCAGTGTCCAGTCCGCCGAGAAGAGCTGGCCGAAGGCCTGCGCGAGGGTCGGGGGCAGGGTCAGGAAGCCGACCGCCACGAACCAGTGTGCGAAACCGACGATGCCCCACCGGTTCATCCGGGTGTGGCCGAGGAACTCCTTCACCAGCGTCACGCTGCGCTGGTAGGGGTTGTCCGTCCGCAGGCCGGCCGGGACGGGCTGGCCGAGTTTGAAGTACCGGACGAACTGACCGATGGCGCGTGCCAGCAGCGCGACGCCGATCACGGTCAGGACCAGCGACACGATGATCGCGGCGAGTTGCATGGAAGGGCTCCTCAGGCCTGCGCGTAATGACTGTGGTGATTGTGATGACTAAGGGGGCGACTAATGGAGCGGTATTACTAAGCGGTAACTTAGACAGTCTGTCAGAGACTACTCACATCTTGAACCGCACTGTAGCCAGCGGCGGAGTGATCTGGATCGCTCAGGCTTACCTGAGTGGCGCTTGAGTGGGGGATCAAAACCGATCGGATCAGACGACGTTGTGACGATGTTGCGTCGTGTTATTCGTACAGAATTGTTACGTTTGCGCCTACCGTGAAGCGGTGCTCTACGGGATCCTCGCCGCCATCGCCGCCCTGTTCCTCGCCGCCGTCCTCGCCGCCCTCCTGCGGACACTCGCCCTGCGTCTCGGCGTCCTCGACCGGCGCCGGGCGCGCCCCCTGCCGCTGCTCGGCGGACTCGCGGTCGTGCTCGCGACGGGGCTGGTCGCCGGGGCGGGGGAGTGGACCGGGTACGCCCCCCTGGGGGACGGCGTCGGTGAACTGCTCGTCGCCGGCGCGGGTGTCGGCGGGCTCGGACTGGTGGCCGACGTGTGGCGGGTCAAGGCGCGGTTCCTGGTCGTCGGTACGGCCGTCGCCGCCGGGTTCGTGGTGCCGTACGGGGAGTTGGGGTTGGGGGTCGGGCTGCTCGCGCTCCTGTGGATCGTGTTCGTCACCCTCGCCTTCCGGGCCCTCGACCACGCCGACGGGCTGCTCGGGACGGTCGGGGTGCTGACCGCCTTCGGGGTGGGGGCGTGCGCCGCCGTCGAGGTGCTCGACGGGCTCGCCGTGCTGCTGAGCGTCCTGGCCGCCGCGCTCACCGGGTTCCTGATGCACAACTGGCATCCCGCGCGGATCGCCCTCGGCGCGTGCGGGTCCCTGTTCACCGGGTTCGTGCTGGCCTCGGCCGCGGTGGTCGTGCGGACCGGGCACGAACTGGCTTCCAGCGCGGGGGTGTTGTTCGCGCTCACCGCCGTGGCGGGTGCGGACGTGGTGCTCGTGGTGGTGTCGCGGCGGCTGGCCGGGCGGCCGTTGTCCCGGGGCGGGCCCGATCATCTCGCGCACCGGCTGCGGCGGCTGGGGCTCACCCCGCGCGGGGCGGCGGTACTGCTGGGCGCGTGCGCCTTCGGGGCGGTGCTGACGGGGGTGCTCGTGCACGGCGGGTGGGCCGGGGAATCGGGGCTGTGGTGGGTGGCGGGGGTGGCCGGGATGGTCGTACTGGGGCTCCTGAGGGTTCCCGTGTACGGGCTCCGGCGGCCTCCGGCCCATCAGTCGGCGCAGGTCAGAGCGGCATTGCGCGTAAGGAACGGATAAGAGTTGAGTGTGGTCGACTCAGCTCTGTTGACCGCGCGGCGGGAGTGATGCACACTTGAGCCTGTTCCACTCAAGTCATGGCTCGGCCGTGGCTTGCGTCATCGCTTCACGGCATGGCTCACGTCTTTCTTGCTGGAGGAATTGAAATGGCACGTGCGGTCGGCATCGACCTGGGCACGACTAACTCCGTCGTCAGCGTTCTGGAGGGCGGCGAGCCCACCGTCATCACCAACGCCGAGGGTGCCAGGACCACGCCGTCCGTCGTCGCCTTCGCGAAGAACGGTGAGGTGCTGGTCGGCGAGGTCGCCAAGCGCCAGGCGGTCACCAACGTCGACAGGACCATCCGGTCGGTCAAGCGCCACATGGGCACCGACTGGAAGATCGAGCTCGACGGGAAGAACTTCAACCCGCAGCAGATGAGCGCGTTCATCCTGCAGAAGCTGAAGCGCGACGCCGAGGCCTACCTTGGCGAGAAGGTCACGGACGCGGTCATCACCGTCCCGGCCTACTTCAACGACTCCGAGCGTCAGGCGACGAAGGAGGCCGGCGAGATCGCGGGTCTCAACGTCCTGCGCATCGTGAACGAGCCGACGGCCGCCGCTCTGGCGTACGGCCTCGACAAGGACGACCAGACGATCCTCGTCTTCGACCTCGGTGGCGGCACCTTCGACGTGTCCCTCCTGGAGATCGGTGACGGCGTCGTCGAGGTGAAGGCCACCAACGGTGACAACCACCTCGGTGGTGACGACTGGGACCAGCGCGTCATGGACTACCTGGTCCAGCAGTTCCGCGCCGGCCACGGCGTGGACCTGGGCAAGGACAAGATGGCCCTCCAGCGCCTCCGCGAGGCCGCCGAGAAGGCCAAGATCGAGCTGTCCTCGTCCACCGAGACCTCGATCAACCTGCCCTACATCACGGCGTCCGCCGAGGGCCCGCTGCACCTGGACGAGAAGCTCACGCGCGCCCAGTTCCAGCAGCTGACGGCCGACCTGCTGGAGCGCTGCAAGACGCCGTTCCACAACGTCATCAAGGACGCCGGCATCAACCTCTCCGAGATCGACCACGTCGTTCTCGTCGGTGGCTCCACCCGTATGCCCGCCGTCGCCGAGCTCGTCAAGGAGCTGACCGGCGGTCAGGACGCCAACAAGGGCGTGAACCCGGACGAGGTCGTCGCCATCGGCGCCGCGCTCCAGGCCGGTGTCCTCAAGGGCGAGGTCAAGGACGTCCTGCTCCTCGACGTGACGCCGCTGTCCCTCGGTATCGAGACCAAGGGAGGGATCATGACGAAGCTCATCGAGCGCAACACGACGATCCCGACCAAGCGTTCCGAGATCTTCACGACGGCCGAGGACAACCAGCCGTCCGTCCAGATCCAGGTCTACCAGGGCGAGCGCGAGATCGCGGCGTACAACAAGAAGCTCGGGATGTTCGAGCTGACGGGTCTGCCGCCGGCCCCGCGTGGTGTGCCGCAGATCGAGGTCGCCTTCGACATCGACGCCAACGGCATCATGCACGTCACGGCCAAGGACCTCGGCACCGGCAAGGAACAGAAGATGACCGTCACCGGCGGCTCCTCGCTGCCGAAGGACGAGGTCGACCGGATGCGCCAGGAGGCCGAGCAGTACGCGGACGAGGACCACCGTCGCCGCGAGGCCGCCGAGACCCGCAACCAGGGTGAGCAGCTCGTCTACCAGACGGAGAAGTTCCTCAAGGACAACGAGGAAAAGGTCCCCGGCGACATCAAGACCGAGGTCGAGGCCTCGATCGAGGAGCTGAAGGCCGCGCTCAAGGGCGAGGACGTCGCCGAGATCCGCACCTCCACGGAGAAGGTCGCCGCCGTCTCGCAGAAGCTGGGCCAGGCGATGTACGCCGACGCGCAGGCGGGACAGGCAGCCGGCGCCGGTGACGCCGCTCCCGGCGCCGAGGCCCCGAAGGCCGACGACGACGTGGTGGACGCCGAGATCGTCGACGACGAGCGCAAGGACGGTGCCGCGTGACGGAGGAGACTCCGGGCTTCGACGAGAAGCCCGACGTCCCTTCCGGCGCCACCCCCGACGACGCCGAGCCGAAGGCCGCCCCCTCTTCGGAGGGGGCGGCCCCGGCCGGGGACGCAGCAGCAGCACAGGTCGCCGGTCTGACGGCACAGCTGGACCAGGTTCGTACGGCGCTCGGTGAGCGCACCGCGGACCTCCAGCGGCTCCAGGCCGAGTATCAGAACTACCGCCGCAGGGTCGAGCGGGACCGGATCGCGGTCAAGGAGGTCGCCATCGCGACCCTTCTGACCGAACTCCTGCCCGTGCTCGACAACATCTCCCGGGCGAGGGACCACGGCGAACTGGTCGGCGGGTTCAAGTCCGTCGCCGAGTCGCTGGAGTCCGTCGCCGCGAAGATGGGCCTGCAGCAGTTCGGCAAGGAGGGCGAGCCCTTCGACCCGACGATCCACGAGGCCCTGATGCACTCGTACGCGCCGGACGTCACGGAGACGACCTGCGTGGCGATCCTGCAGCCGGGCTACAAGTTCGGCGAGCGCAACCTGCGTCCCGCGCGGGTCGCGGTGGCCGAGCCCCAGCCCGGGGCGACGCCGGCCGGCCAGGAACCGGGGTCGGCCGACACGGCGGACGGCAAGGAGAGCGGTGGCCCGGAAGAGGGCTGACGTGAGCATTGAGGTGGGGACTTCCGGAAAGGAGGGACGTCGAGGATGAGCACCAAGGACTTCATCGAGAAGGACTTCTACAAGGTCCTCGGCGTCCCCAAGGACGCCACCGAGGCCGAGATCAAGAAGGCGTACCGGAAACTCGCCCGCGAGTTCCACCCGGACGCCAACAAGGGCAACGCCAAGGCGGAGGAGCGCTTCAAGGAGATCTCCGAGGCGAACGACGTCCTCGGCGACCCCAAGAAGCGCAAGGAGTACGACGAGGCCCGCGCCCTCTTCGGCAACGGCGGCTTCCGCCCCGGGCCGGGCGCGGGCGGCGGCTCCTTCAACTTCGACCTGGGTGACCTGTTCGGCGGCGGCGCCCCGGGCGGGGCCGGCTCCGGCGGTGCCGGCGGCTTCGGCGGCGGCATCGGAGACGTGTTCGGCGGCCTCTTCAACCGGGGCGGCGGCGGGACCACCCGTACGCAGCCCCGGCGCGGCCAGGACATCGACACCGAGGTCACGCTGAGCTTCACGGAGGCGGTGGACGGGGCGACGGTCCCGCTGCGCATGACCTCCCAGTCACCGTGCAAGGCGTGCTCGGGCACCGGCGACAAGAACGGCACGCCGCGCGTGTGCCCGACCTGCGTGGGCACCGGCCAGGTGGCGCGCGGCTCGGGCGGCGGCTTCTCGCTCACGGACCCCTGCCCGGACTGCAAGGGCCGGGGTCTGATCGCGGAGCACGCCTGTCTGGTGTGCAGCGGCTCGGGGCGCGCCAAGTCCTCGCGGACGATGCAGGTGCGCATCCCGGCCGGGGTGTCGGACAACCAGCGCATCCGGCTGCGCGGCAAGGGAGCGCCGGGCGAGCGGGGCGGTCCGGCGGGCGACCTGTACGTCACCGTCCATGTCGACTCCCACCCGGTCTTCGGCCGCAAGGAAGACAACCTGACGGTGACGGTGCCGGTGACGTTCGTCGAGGCGGCGCTCGGCGGCGAGGTCAGGGTCCCGACCCTGGGCGGGCCGCCGGTCACCCTGAAGCTGCCTCCGGGCACGCCCAACGGGCGCACGATGCGCGCGCGGGGCAAGGGCGCGGTCCGCAAGGACGGCACCCGGGGAGACCTGCTGGTCACCGTCGAGGTGAGTGTGCCGACGGAGCTGGCGGGGAAGGCTCGTGACGCACTGGAGGCGTATCGCGAGGCGACCGTGGACGAGGATCCGCGGGCGGAGCTGTTCGAGGCGGCGAAGGGAGCCTGACCGAGATGGACGGTCGTCGACGCAATCCGTATGAACTGACGCAGGAGACCCCGGTCTACGTCATCTCGGTGGCGGCCCAGCTGTCCGGCCTGCACCCGCAGACCCTGCGCCAGTACGACCGCCTGGGCCTGGTCTCCCCCGACCGCACTGCCGGCCGGGGCCGCCGCTACTCGGCCCGCGACATCGACCTGCTCCGCACGGTGCAGGCACTGTCGCAGGACGAGGGCATCAACCTGGCCGGCATCAAGCGCATCATCGAACTGGAGAACCAGGTCGCCGCGCTTCAGTCGCGGGTGGCGGAGATGGAGTCCGCCCTGGACGGCGCCGCCGCGGCGATGCAGCAGCGGGAGGCGGCGGTTCACGCGTCTTATCGGCGGGACCTGGTGCCTTATCAGGAGGTTCAGCAGACCAGTGCGTTGGTCGTCTGGCGGCCCAAGAAGGCCAAGGACTAGGACCTGTCCTAGGCGGGTTCATGTGTGAAGGGGCCCGGAGGTTCGGATTCGGTTCGAACCTCCGGGCCCCTTTCGTGTGCTCAGGGCGCCAAGGGCCACCCGCGCGTCACCGGGGGAGATCCGGGGCCTGAGTGGTCTGTCTCTCCTTGAGGTTCTCGATACCCATCCGGTCGGTGTCCTCCGGGACCCCGTTGAGGCGGTGGATCAGCACCCAGCGGCCGTCCTCCACCACTCCGGCGAAGATCGAGTCGTAGCGTGTCGCACCGTTGTGCCAAAGCAACCGGCCTGCCCTCTGCCAGCTCGGCGCGGGCTCCCCGAGCCGTCGCTCCACCAGGAGGCGTACCACCAGGTCGGCTGCCGCACGCGGGGTGGCCCAAAGGCCTCCCGCCGGCAGGATCGCGCCGTCCATCGTCCACGGTCTGCGGGGCCGGCCGAGGGGCCCGGGGGCCAGGAGACGTCGACCGGGGTCCGGGTGCGCGGTCATCTCCGTGATGTCCAGCGGCCGTAGGACGTACTCGGTCACCAACTCCTCGTACGTCGCCCCGGAGGCCGCGGTCAGGGCCGCTCCGAGCACGGCGTAGCCGAGGTTGGAGTACTCCTCCGTTCCGGGAGGCGCGGTGACGAGCGTGTCGAGGCGGGGCAGCAGCCGGTCCAGCGCGGGGCGATCGAACGCCGCGTAAGGGTCCCGGCCGGAAAAGTGACCGGGTGGCAGGCGGGGGAGGCCGGAGGTGTGCCGGGCCAGGTGCAGGAGCGTGATTCCCGTTCCGGGAGCCGTCGTCGGAAGCCATCGCTCGACGGGATCGTCCAGCGTCAGCGCGCCGGACGCGGCCATGCGGGACAGTACCGTGCCGGTGACGACCTTGGTGAGCGAGCCGATCTGGACGAACCGGTCGACGGCATGACCATCACTCACGACAGGCGGGGCCACGTCGCTCAGAACACAGGTCGGTATGGCCGGTAAAGGACGCGGGGCAGACCTCACAGCGCGCTCACCCCGACGCGCGGGAACTCCAACGGGCGGGCAAAGGAAGTCGAGAGCCTCGGCTCGACGCCGGGATCGGTCACGGGTTCTCCGTCAAGTGCGGTGGCGGGGCTTCTTGTTCAGCCGGATGGGCTCGAAGCGGTCCTTCGAGCCCTGACCGTCAACGGCGTGAAGTGGGCCGTCGACGATCAGGACGCGCGAATGCGCGAATTGGTTGAAGTGCCCGACCGCGGTTACCTGACTGCTCGGGCGAGCTGGTTTGCCTGTGTCGGGAGAGCTGTGCGAGCCTTTTCCGTCACCTCTCTGAAAGGGCTGATCGTGACACTAGGCATGGTTCTCGGCGACTTCTCCTCTCGCGCTTCGACGCGGGGGCGGTAGCCCTACCTGCCTTGACACGCGCGCCCGTGCCGCGGCACGGGCTCGTTTGCCCTGCTCCTCGTCGAAGTGCTCTTCGTGCCCATGCACGTTCGAACACGAGGAGTACATGGTGTCCACCATTCACTGGACCGAGATTCACCGGGCCGGGACAGACACCCCCCGTTCCGCGCACTGGCATTCCGAGAGCGCGACACCGCCTCCCAGCCGCGTAGTCGGCGCGGGCGACGGTATGCGTGCCGACACCGCTCACCGTCTGGCCTGCGAAGGCACCGCCTTGTTGTGGCAAGGCGATTTCCACAACGCGCGTCAACTGCTGGCAGCGATGCGCCGCCGCATCGACCGGAAACCTTCCAAGCCGGGCGACAGCACGGCAGACCTCTTCCACCTGCACCGCAGCGCCCATAGCCACCGTGCCCGGGTGCTCGGCAGGCTCCTCGTCCTCCTGGACGACGACCACTGCCTGAACCTGCGCAGAGCCCCCGATGTCCGCCAGGCGTGCACCGAGGCGTACGGTCCGCCGTCCGAGCCGATGGCCGTGTCGCTCACTGAGCTGCTGGGCGTGATCGGAGCGCATCAGTGGCGCGCGAAGGGCGTGGAGGTACCGGCCCTCCGTATTCGTATTCACCCGCACTACGGCGTGTTCTCCCCGGTCAGAGGCGAGTACGTCGACCTCGTCGCGCAGGCACCGCTCCCCACCTCGGCGGACCAACGGACGGGTCACCGCACGGCGTTCGACCTCGGGACGGGTACGGGAGTGCTCGCAGCCGTCCTGGCCCACCGCGGGGTCGACCACATCGTGGCCACGGACGTCAGCCCGCGTGCCCTGGCCTGCGCGCGCGAGAACGTCCATCGACTGCGCCTCACCGGGCGCGTCGACGTCGTGGGGCCCGCCCTTTTTCCCGACGGGCGCGCGGATCTCGTCGTCTGCAACCCGCCCTGGATTCCGGCCCGGCCCACCTCCACCGTGGAGCAAGGCGTCTACGACCCGGGCGGCAGCATGCTCCGCGACTTTCTGGACGGACTCGCCGCGCATCTCGAACCCGGAGGCGAGGGATGGCTCGTCCTCTCGGATCTGGCGGAGCGCCTCGGACTCAGGACACGCGGCGAACTGCTGGCCGGCATCGAGGCAGCGGGCCTGCACGTGGTGGACAGGATCGACACCAGACCACGGCATCCACGAGTGAGGGACACCGCCGATCCTCTCCACGCCGCCCGAGCCGCGGAAGTCACGTCGCTCTGGCGTCTCGCCGCCAACTGACATTCAGCGCTGCGACCGAGGGAGACCTGTCGGTCGTCGGCCGACAGTGCGGTCCGGTGCGCGAGGGGAATGGGGTCCGAACCCGGCGGGAAGGCGGATCGTTCCGCCCTCACTCCGTCGGGTGATCCCGCGACGAATCCCCTGGTCAGCCGAACAATCGTACATAGCGTGATCGTGTTGCTTGTGCACCTAGGACGCCGAGCCCACACTTGAGGAGGAGGTGCCGCCATGACCGCTCTTGCGCACGAGAGGCCCGAGACGATGTCCGAGTCCCAGGTTGAACTCACGAATGAACCCAACCTGGACGAGGTCGTGTGGCAGGTATGGAAGGCCATAGAACTCCCCGAGGGCTACCGCGCTGAGATCATCGAGGGAGCCATCGAGGTGTCGCCCACCGGACGTTTTTCGCATGCCCAGGTTGTCAATCGCCTGCGCGATGCGCTGGCGATCTTCCTCCAGGACAATGAGTACGGCGCCTGGAACGACACGAACGTGATCCATCCGCAGAGGGCGTGGATTCCGGACGGGTTCGTGGCCCCTCGGGACGGTGAACTGATCGAGGCGGAGGACAGTCTCGGCATCAAGGCCTCAGCGGTTCACGTGGTGATCGAAGTCGTTTCTCCCGGCAAGCGCAACCAGGATCGTGACCGGGTTCGCAAGCGCCGGGAGTACGCCCGTGCCGGAATCCCCGTGTACGTGATCGTCGACGACTACGACAACCACGGAACGGTGAGCATTCTGACCGCCCCGGTCCCCGACCACGCCCGCTACGAGGACGAGCACCGCGTGCCGTACGGCACCGAGGCAGTCGTTCCGGAGGGCCCTGCCAAGGGGTTCGTCATCGGTGAGACGATCACGGGTCCTAAGCGAGGTTGAGGCGAGTCGTGGAACGGCCGGGAGGTGAGCTGATGAGCCGCCTCCCGGCCCTTCCCCTTGTGCGCAGGCTCGACACAGTCGTCAGCGGCCGACAAAGACCTCTGCCGTGGACCCTCGGAAGACACCCTGAGGGCCTTGGCCGCTTCCTTGAATTCACCGAAGGACATGTTGGCGATCATCAGATTCGCGTGCATTTCGTGGACCCCAGCCGGGACGCTGCGGAACATGCCGCCCTCCGCCTCGAACTCCTCGTCACTCTCACACTCTTCCCTGGTCAGCATGGCCACCGCCAGCAATGTGCTGGGCCCGTCGCGCATCGAGTCGCGGTCGGCGAGGTACACAACGCTCAGTTCCTCATCGGTGGACGCCGCAGACAGTATCTGAGCCGGCGTGAAGCCCCCACACGTCGGATTGTCGACCAGGTGGACGTACGGCTCGTAGTCGCCGTCACCCCAGGGTCTCAACAGCTCCGCTTTCACAGCAGCCCATGCCTGCTCGTTGTCGTAGTCGGTTCTGATGACCAGCGCTGCGTCCTGATCACGCCCGGCCAACCACTCGACATACCCGCTCACGTTGCTACCCCCGCCTGTGCAGTCATGTCCCTCGGATTCCGCGTGCACGCTACGCGAGGCCACTGACACAGAGGCGAGCCTTCAAATGCCGAAGCCCGCCGAGTGAAGCGCTCAGTCGCACGGGCTCAGCTCACCTTGAACTGCATCGTGGTCGCCGGGCCCGTCCGGCCCCCGTACCCGTAGTAGTCCACCGCCCGCACCGTGAACGTGTAGGAGCCGGAAGCGGGCGGCGTCCACGTGGCCGTCGAGTCCGTGGTCCTCGTACAACCCGTGTCGCTGGAGAACCTGTACTCGAACCGCCGTGCGCCACCCAGTCGTTCGCCGTGCACTCCGTGTACGGGGCGGACAGGGTGACCGCCGGTGGCAGTGGCGCGGTGGCCGTCGCCGGGGTCTCCCGGTACACCGTGACCAGTCCCGTGGGGGCCGACTCGTTGCCGTACTGGTCGAGGGCGACCACGTAGGAGGAGGCGCGGCCATCCCGCCCGTTCGGGAACGGCGGAATCCAGCCGTCGATGATCAGGGCTCGTGAGGAACGTCCTTGGTTGTACAGATCTTGGTCGGGTCTCCGTGTCCTTGCCAGGTGCACTTGGTGGAGAGCGTGCGAAGGCCGTTTGCGCAGGCTTCCGCCACTTCTTCACGGTGACAGCGGAGTGTGATGTTGCCCTCCGGATAAGTAGTTCCGCTTGACGCCTGCGGGGTCCCCCGAGTTGTCTTTTCAGACACATGGGCCGCACTGCTGCGTCCACGTCCCAAAAGCACCTGAAGTGAGCGCCCGAATGTTTCGTCTGTCTCGTCCGGTTGGTCCGATTCGCATGAGTCGTGTGGCTCGTTTTCGTCGTTCCGCCACAGCCGTGGCCGCCTCCGCGGTCACGGTGTCCCTCGCTGCCGGTTGCGGCGTACTCGACGCCAGTGGGAAAGCCAGTGAGTCGACCCCGGCCAAGGGCAACGACATCACGGTGGGGCTGCTGCTTCCGGAGACGGCGAACACCCGGTACGAAAAGTTCGACTACCCGATCATCAAGAACAAGGTCGCGTCGCTCACCAACGGTGAGGGCCGGGTCGAGTACGCCAACGCGGGCGCGGACGCCGCCAAGCAGGCCCAGCAGTTGCGGAAGATGATCGACGACAAGGTCGACGTCCTGCTCCTGGACGCCGTGGACGCGCACGCCATCGCCGGCGAGGTCAAGAAGGCCAAGGACGCCGGGATTCCGGTCATCGCGTACGACCGGCTGGCCGAGGGCCCCATCGACGCGTACATATCCTTCGACAACGAACTCGTCGGCGAGGTGCAGGGACGTTCCCTCCTGGAGGCGCTCGGCGGTGACGTCGACATCTCGAAGAAGATCGTCATGATGAACGGGTCGGTGACCGACCCCAACGCCGCGCAGTTCAAGGAGGGCGCCCTCTCCGAGCTGAACGGCAAGGTGACGATCGCGCAGTCCTTCGACACCAAGGACTGGAAGCCGGAGAACGCCGAGGCGAACATGACGAAGGCGATCGCCGCCATCGGCAAGGACGACATCGCCGCCGTCTACTCCGCGAACGACGGCATGGCGGGCGGCATCATCAAGGCCCTGGAGGCCGCGGGCGTCACCAAGCTGCCGCCGATCACCGGGCAGGACGCCGAACTGGCCGCCGTGCAGCGGATCATCAACGGCGAGCAGTACATGAGCGTCTACAAGTCGTACCCGCAGGAGGCCGAGACGGCGGCCGAGATGGCCGTCGCCCGCATCCAGGGCCGCGACATCCAGTTCGACGCCCTCACCCGGGACAAGGTCGACAGCCCCACGAACAAGGACATTCCGGCCCAGCTGGTGAGTGTCGTCGCTCTGACGAAGGACAACATCAAGAGCACGGTGGTCGAGGACGGCATCTACAAGATCTCCGACATCTGCACGGCGAAGCTCGACGACGACTGCGCGGCCCTCGGGCTGAAGTAGCCGCCAGTGGCGACGGGAGGCGCGGGCGCGTACCCCGGGCCCACCCGCCCGCCCCGGGGTACGCGCATCCCGTACGGGACGTTTCAGGCCACCCGCGTGAACTCCACCGTCACCTCCGGCGGCCCCCCGGCCACGCCCCGGTACACGCCCTTGTGCGGTGTCACGTCGTCGTAGTCGCGCCCCCGGCCGACCACCACGTGGGACTCGTCGGCGCGGGTCCGGTTCGTCGGGTCGTAGCCGCACCAGTCACCCGCCCAGTACTCCACCCAGGCGTGGGACTGGCCCTCCACCGGGCGGTGCAGTTCCGCCTCCCGCTCGGGGTGGAGATAGCCGGAGACATAGCGGGTGGGCAGGCCCAGGCCCCGCAGCAGCGCGATCGTCACATGGGCGATGTCCTGGCAGACGCCCGCGCCCTGCTCCCACGCCTCCGCCGCCGACGTGTTCACGCCGGTCGCGCCGGGCAGGTACGACACCCGGTCCGCGACCAGCGCCGACACCGCCGTCGCCGTCTCGTGCGGGTCGAGACCCACGGCCACCTCCCGCGCCCGCGCCACCAGCTCCGGCGGCACCGACGTCCGTACCGTCGCCGTCGCGTACTCCAGCAGACGGGAGTTGGCCGTCCGGTCGGTGATCTCCGCCCAGCTCGGCGCGGGGTCCAGGGGGCCAGGGGGAGCCGTCTCCACCAGGCTCTGGGCGGTGATCGTGAGGTCGGCGTGCGGATCCATCAGGTCGAAACCGGTGACCTGCGTCCCCCAGTAGTCCCAGTACGACCAGGTCGGCGTCGTCGGGTTGACGGTGACCCGGGCGTCCAGCGTCGTCTGGCCGGGGAGCGTCAGCGGAGTCATCCGGACCTCGTTGTGCGAGGACACCGCGGCCTGCGCGTACGCGACCCGGGTGACATGCCGGATGCGGAGCCGGCGGGTCATCGGCGCGTTCGCCGGCATGATGCTCGTCGCGCCGCCCGTTCCGCTGCCCGTCCCGCCCCCTGTCCCATTGCTGCTCATACTGCTCGCGCTCCTTCCTGGGCCCACTCCACGGGCCCCTGGTACGGGAAGAACCTCTCCGCGACCGCCTCCGCCGAAGCCATACAGGCGGCTTGCAAGTCCTGTAGCAGCACCGGGAGTTGGTCCTCCATGGCCTGTGAGTCCAGATACTCCAGACGGGTCCGCAGTCGGCCGATCGGGCGGCGGGCCGGGTCCTGACGCGGACGGCCGAGCGCCGCGAGGCACTCCTCCGCCGTCGTCAGGGCGTGCAGTGCCGAGCGCGGGAAGTCCCGGTCCAGGAGCAGGAATTCGGCCACTCTCGGGGTGTCACCGAAACCGCTGTACACCCGCGCGTACGCCTCGTCCGCGCCGCTCGCGCTCAGTAGCGTCGGCCAGTCGGGGGCGTGGGCGGCGTCCAACACCCGTACCGACAGCAGCCGTACGGTCATGTCCACCCGCTCCAGGCTGCGCCCCAGGATCACGAAACGCCAGCTGTCGTCCCGGCTCATGGTGGAGTCCGCGAGGCCGAAGAAGAGGGCGGATCTGCGCCGTACCAGCTCCAAGTAGGCGTACGGGCCCGTGCGTCGGGCCGCGAGGCGCTGGTCGGCGAGGGCGTGCCAGGTGGAGTTGAGGCACTCCCACATCTCCGAGGAGACGGCCTCGCGGGCGCTTCTCGCGTTGAGCCGGGCCGCCCCGAGCGCGCCCTCGATCGCGCACGTCGAGAGGGCGTCGAAGGCGAGCTGGTCCAACACCTGCTGCATGTCGACGGGTTGGCCGCCCGCGTCGACGCCCAGGATCGCGTACAGGGAGCGGCAGGCCGCGTCCTCGTCGCGCCAGGGGTCCTCGAGGAGGCGGTGCAGATAGGCGTCCAGGATGCGGCTCGTTGCGTCGGCCCGCTCCACGTAACGGCCCGTCCACGTCAGGGCTTCGGCTATCCGGGAGAGGATCACGTCGTTCACTGCTGCGCCCCTTCCTGTACGAGGGTGAGGTTGCCGTCGGGCCCGTGCTGGCGCGGGGCGACCTCGGGAAGCGTGCCGGCCGGCTCGGGGTACGCGGTCTCGGTGGGGCCCTCGGCGAGCACCCAGGTGTCCTTGGAGCCGCCGCCCTGGCTGGAGTTGACGATCAGGTTGCCCTCCTGGAGGGCGACGCGGGTCAGCCCGCCCGGCAGGACCCAGACGTCGGTGCCGTCGTTCACGGCGAACGGACGCAGGTCGATGTGGCGCGGCGCCATCCGCTCGCCGGCCAGGGTCGGGGAGGTGGAGAGCGCGACGGGACGCTGGGCGATCCAGCCCCGGGGATCGGCGGCGACCGCCTTCCGCGTCCGTTCCAGGGTCTCCCGGTCGGCCTTGGGCCCGATGACGATGCCCTGGCCGCCGGCGCCGTCGACTGGCTTGATGACCAGCTGGTCGATCTGGTCGAGCACGGCGTCCAACTGGCCCGGCTCGTCCGGACGGAACGACTCCACGTTCGGAAGAATCGGTTCCTCGGAGAGGTAGTACCGGATCAGATCGGGTACGTAGGTGTACAGCAGCTTGTCGTCCGCGATGCCGTTGCCGACCGCGTTGGCGAGGGTGACGGTGCCCGACTGGGCGGCGCTCAGGATGCCGGGGCAGCCGATCACCGAGTCGGGCCGGAAATGGAGCGGGTCGAGGAAGTCGTCGTCCAGCCGTCGGTATACGACATGGACGGGCACCTCACCGCGCGTGGTCCGCATCCACACCCGGTTCTTACGGCACACCAGATCGTGCCCCTCGACCAGCTGCACGCCCATCAGCCGGGCCAGCAGGGCGTGTTCGAAGTAGGCGGCGTTGCTCGGCCCCGGGGTCAGGACGACGACCCGGGGATCGACGGCCCCGTCCGGCGCGGCGGCCCGCAGCGCGGCCAGCAGGCGCCCCGCGTACCCGTCGACGGGGACGACGTGCTGCTCGGCGAAGAGGGACGGGAAGATACGGGTCATCGCCCGCCGGTTCTCGATGACGTACGACACCCCGGACGGCACCCGGACGTTGTCCTCCAGGACCCGGAAGTCCCCGGCCTCGTCCCGGACGAGATCGATGCCGGCGACGTGGACGCGTACCCCGCCGGGTGGCTCGATGCCCTGGGCGGCCCGGTGGAAGTGCGCCGAGCTGAGCAGCAGCCGCCACGGCACGACACCGTCCTCGAAGGCCCGGCAACCGCCGTACGCGTCCGCGAGATAGGCCTCCAAGGCCCGCACCCGCTGGGCGACCCCGCGCTGGATGAGATCCCACTCCAGCGCGTCGAGGATCCTCGGTACGAGGTCCAGCGGCCAGGGCCGCTCCTCGCCCGCGAAGGCGTAGGTGACCCCGCGGTCGGTGAACGCCCGGGCCATCTGGTCGGCCCGGAAGCGCAGTTCGGTCGGTTCGATGGGCTGGAGCGCCGCCAGTACCGGCTCGTAGGCGGCCCTGACCTCACCCGGCCGCACAAACATCTCGTCCCACGCGTCGGCCAGCGCGTATGCGTCAAATATGTCCGCCATGGCCTGACGGTAGGGGCGGGACGTAACGGGACGATCTCCGTGTGGTTTCCGGGAGCTTGCGCGGTTTTCGGGTCGGCTGGTTCGGGTGTCGACTACAACGGGGGGTACTGACTGTCGTAGACGGCTCCGCTGACGGCGTCCACCCATCTGGTGTCCAGCGGGTCGGGGTCGGCGCCATTCTCCTCGGCGGAATCTGTGTCGGTGCCGGTCGCGGTGCTGACGAGCCACTCGGGATGCCAGCCGTCGCCCCGGTCCACGGCCTTGAGGGTATAGGCGCGAGGATTCGGGCCCGCCGGGTCGCGTCCGTTCGCGGAGGCCCTCTCCTGAACTTGCCGGATGACCGCCTGCTCGGCCTGCTCGGCGCTGAGCTCGGGCGCGGGAAGGCCGTCGATACGGGTGGGCTCAGGGTGACGTCGATCCGGGAGACGCGCCCGGCTCTGTTGATCTGGACGCCGAGCATGCGGGGCATGAGGACCGCGTCCTTGTCGAGGAAGCGCCAGCTCGTCATCCAGCCGTAGGTGGCCTTGTCTCCCACGGGGTAGGTCCTGCGGCTGGTGGCGGGCGCCGCCCAGGGATAGTGCTCGCGCATGTACCGGTCGGCGATACGGGCCGCGTCGTCCTTGCCGCGAGGGGTGGTGGCGCCGGGGACGGGGTAGCTGCCTGGACCCGGAGCCTCCCACTCCTCCAGGACGATGTTGAGGTGACGGCGGGAGGGCCAGTCAAGGGTCGCGTAGCCCTGGGCCGAGACGCCGAACATGAGGTTGGTGCAGCGGACGCCGACGCAGGGCTGTACGTACACGTGGCCTATCCGGAACCGGTCCCCGACGGCTTGGCGAACAGCCTCGCGGGCGGCCTGCCGCTGTGTGCTGTCGGCGTCGCTGAGGCCGGTGCCGTCGTAGTTCATCGGGGTGATGGCAGTCCGGAACACGCCAATTCCCGCCAGTCCGAGGGCCAGGGCGGTGAAGAGGGTGGGCTTGGCCCAGCCCTGCCAGTCGAGGGAGCGGCGGGAGACGAGGAAGACACCGGAGGTGAGGACGCCGAGTACGCCGCCGATGATGTTCATCTCGGCGTCGGAGCTGTCGCAGCTACGGCTGATGCCGGGCACGAGTGCCTGGGCGAGTTCTATGACGCACGGCAGAGCGGTGACGCCCACCAGCGCGGGCAGTGGCTTGCGCAGAGCGAGCAGGGCGAAGAAGCCGACCGGGAGGAACATGGCCAGGTTCCAGACGCCCTGAGTGGTGTGGAACGGCTCGGCGAACTGGTGGTTGATCACGCATTGGCCGCTCGGACTGCCTGCTCCCCCGAAGGTGGTGACACCGAGAACTCCGACCAGGGTTGCGGTGAGGGCGGCCCACCACATGCCGTGCGGGGCACGCCTGAGAACGCTGAACCGCCATACCAGGCCACCGGAAGCCAGGGCCGCGACGCACAGGGCGGCGAGAAAACCGTAGCGGTCTCCGAAGATCGCTGTGAACACAGAAGGGGTCTTTCAGAGACGACTTGCCCAGGCAGAAAATGAGGGCCCCGGCTGGATGGGGGACACCCGGCCGGGGCCGCTTCAGACGTTCCCCCGTGCGCCTTGCGGCGCCCCCGTTACGTCTTGGGAAGCGCCTTCCACAATGCCCTCCGGGACAACGCCCCACCACCATCAGCTTGTTGCAGGGACACGGGCGGAGGAGGGGCGAAAGTCGGACATAGTTGAGGGATTGGGGGCGCACGACGGGCCAGGCCGTGTTGCGGACCACGTCCGGGCCGCGCATAGTGGCGCTGCGAAGTGCTGGAACCAGTAGCGGGATGGGGCGATGACCGGGCACGGGACGGACGAGCATCCACACGGTGCTGACCGACTGTGCGAGGCGGGGGATCGCGTGTATTCCCGGGCCGTACGGCGGGGCCGTGTGCCGCGCGGCGACGCCGACCTGGTGCCGTGCCTCGTCGAACTCGCCCTGCTGCACCCCGATCCCGACGACATGGCCTGGCTGGTGCCGACCTCTCCGCAGGAGGTCATGACCCGGTTGCTGCGTGGCGTGTACGACGAGGTCAACGCGAGCCAGCGGCGTGTGGGCTCCGCTGTCGCCGCCTTCGAGTCGTACGCCCGTCTCGGCAGCCAGATCCAGCCCGCCGGCGCGGGCTCCGGCTCCGGAGAGGGCACCGCCCTACGCGTGCTGGACGGCCTCGCGCGTATCCAGGCCGCGATGGACGAGGCGACGGAGGCCTGTACGACCGAGGTGCTGACCGTGCAGCCCGGCGGTATCCGCCGGGAGTACGAACTCTCGGAGGGCCTGCACCGGGCCCTCGCGCTCCGCGAGCGCGGAGTTCGGATGCGGGACCTCTACAACCATGTGGCCCGGCACGGCCAGGGCCTGCTCAACTACCTTGAACTGATGGGCGGCACGGTCGAGGCCCGAACCCTCGACGAGGTGATCGAGCGGCTGATCGTCTTCGACCGCACGGTGGCGTTCATCCCCGCGAACGCGGAGCGGACGGTCGCGCTGGAGATCCGGCATCCGGCGCTGGTGCAGTACCTGGTGACGGTCTTCGAGCGGCTGTGGCGCTTCGCCGTACCGCTCACGGCCCCGCTCCCCGACAAGGGCATCGAGGGCATCTCGCACCGGGAGCGGTCCATCGCCGCCCTGCTCGCGGAGGGCCACCAGGACGCGGTGGTCGCGGAACGGCTCGGGATCAGCGTGCGGACGTGCCGGGCGCACATCGCTCGGCTGTCGGAGACGCTGGGGGCGGTGAGCCGGACGCAGTTGGGGGTACGGATCGCGCAGGCGGGGCTGGACGGACCGCAGCACGGAAGCGTCGCCTCTGGTGGCTTGATCAGCCTTCCCGCGCCGGCGGAGGCTCCTGACTCCGGCCCTGCGCCTTGCCCTCCTCGTGCGCCTGCGCCTGCTCCAGAATCCCCGACTGCCCGATGAGGTAACCGAGTTGGGCGCGGCTCTCGCTGCCGAGGGTGCTGGCGAGCTTGGCGATGTGGACGCGGGCGGTACGGATGTTCATGCCGAGGCGGGTCGCGATGACGGCGTCGGTGTGGCCCTCGACGAGAAGCGTGGCTATCGCTTGCTGGCGGGGGGTGATGCCGTTCGTGCTCCGTCGCTGGACGGCTTCGGGGTACATGGGCGTCGCCAGGCGCCAGAGGCGGTCGAAGGTCGTGACGAAGAACGAGATCAGAGCGGGATGGCGGACCTCGACGGCGACAGCGCGGTCCTTGCTCGCGGGGATGAAGGCGACCGCGCGGTCGATGACGAGGAGCCGGTCGGTGACCTCGTCGAGCGTGCGGGCCTCGGCGTCGCCGTCCAGCATTTCGTAGCGGGTGATGACCGCGGGTGAGTGGCGGATGGTGTGCTGGTAGAGCGTGCGGATGCGACCGCCGCGGTCGAGCAGGGCCTGGTCCCTGCCGAGGGCGTCTCCAAGGGTTGTGGTGGGGCGCCCGGTGTGGGGCTGGACGGCCAGGACTTCGGTGGCGTCGGACATGGCCTGCCCTATCGCGGCGTTGATCTGATCGAAACCGGCCAGCAGGCTGATGCCGGAGGCGTCGGTTACGGCCGCGTCGGCCACGTCGAGGGCCAGCAGCGGTGCGAACCCCTCGGCCAGTTGCGCCTCGAGTTGTCGCTTCCGGGCGATGTCCCTGGCGCTTTCCCGCAGCAGCCGGGGGAGGGCTACCGCCGGCGTGAGAGGGCGCAGTCTGCGCATGTCCTCCAGGTCTGGTTGCAGCAACCCGAAGGTGATCAGGCAGGGCGCGGCCTCGGCCTCCTGGGCCGGTACGTGACCTTCGCGAAGCGCACGGGTGTACAGGCTCATCCCTGCCTCGCAGAGCTCTGCGGCCCCGTGCTGGTGCGCCTCGGTCACCGTGCGACTTCTCCCCTCGTCCTCAGTTGTTCTGGTCCTGGCCCTGGTCCAGGATCCCCGACTGCGCGATCAGGAACCCGAGCTGGGCGCGGCTGCCGCTGCCCAGGGCGGTGGCGAGCTTGGCGATGTGGGCACGGCAGGTTCGTACGTTCATGCCGAGGCGGCGGGCGATGGCCTCGTCGACGTGGCCTTCGATGAGGAGCTTGGCGATGGAGTGCTGGATGTCGGTGAGGCCGTCCGGCGCGGTTTCGTAGGGGGCGCCCGCGCTCAGGGGCACCGCGCGGTTCCACATGAATTCGAACACCTTGATGAGGTAGCGGACCAGACCCGTGTGCCGCAGCTCCAGTGCGACCTGCCGGTCGTCGCGCACGGGGATGAAGGCAACCGTCTCGTCGCAGATGATCAGGCGCTCCACCAGCTCGTCGATCGTGCGGTATTCCACCTTGCCGTCGGCGAACTGGTCCACGTACGCGAGACGCTCGGGGTTGTAGCGCGCCGTGTGCTGATACAGCGTGCGCAGCTTCACACCACGTTCGATCAGGGGGCGGTCGCGCTCCAGCCCCTGGAGGAGGCTGCGCTCGGGGCGGGCGCCGCCCTGGCTGGGCTGGACGGTGAGCATCTCGGTCCGGCACTGGGCCGTGGCGAGGTTGAGAGCCGCGTTGATCCGGTCGTTGCCCTCCAGCACGGTGATCGCGTGCGTACCGGCGGCCGGCTGGGCGCCGAGGGCCATGAAGGGCTCGAAGGAGTCGACAAGTTCGATCGAGTGCCGTCTGCGCTCGCTGATCTCGCGCTCTATCGGGTCCAGCCACTGGGTGAGAGCCACCGACGGGGGTATCGGACGCAACCAGACCGGGTCGTCGGGATCGGGCTGAAGGAGGGCGAACTCCACCAGGCAGGGAGTGGTCGAAACCTCCGATCGGGCGATGCGCCCGGTGCGCAGAGCGGCCGCATAAAGACGGCTGCCCTCGTCGCACAACTCGGTCACCGCATGGGGATGTGTCGCTTTAGTCCCATTCATTACCAAATCTCCACCCCCCAGGGTCCTGAACGTGCAGGAACATGATGCATCGATTCTGTGGCCATGACGTGCCCGAATGAGCCATCGTCTTACTCGACGGGGGAAAGAGGGACCTTCAAGTGAGGACGAAGCCGATTATGCGTAAGAAAATGCTTCGCTGGGTGCTTGTCGCCGCCTTCTCGGCCGTCGCGACCTTCGGGGCGCTGAGTGGCCTGTCCGGCACGGAGAGTGACAGCAGGGCGGACAGTACCTGGCCGCCGCTGAGCCCTCGATCCGTAGTTGCCGGTGACAGCGTTGCGAAGTCCTCCGACGGTCTGTTTGACAGCGTTTGGGAATGACATGACGACTCCACCCGACGATCGTTCCTTCCGTCGCGAGATGGCCACCGCCTACCGCTCCGGCTGGCACTTCATCGACCTGGTCACCGCCATCCCCCACAGCGGTGACTCGCTGATGGTGACCGTGTTCGGAGAGCCGGTCGTCGTGACGCGGGACGACGAAGAGGACGTCAGGGCGTACCGGTGTCTGCGGCGGCCTCGGGGGGCGCCGCAGCCCGTACGGTGTGCCATTCGGTACGGAATGATCTTTGTGAACCTGGATCAGCGCGACCACCGGCTGGACCACCCCGACATCCCGGATGTCCCCGACTTCCAGGACGTACAGACCATCTCAGCCACCCCCCGCAGTGCCTGACGCGATTCCCCCGTCGCAGTAGATCGCTCAGGTGCTTCCCCCCAGTAGCGGCGTCACCGTGACCTGAACACGGTGACGCCGCTGCTGTTTCCGGGGAAATATCGGGATCTGGGTGCCGGTGGGTGTGGGGTGGCGACCGCTCGACATCCGCCTGCTTGGCTGAAAGTAGCCGTAACTTTTCCGTGCCGGCCGCCGCGTCAGTCGCCGTGCCCGCCGCCCGTCCGTCATTGAGGATGGGCGGTTTTTTGCGTGCCCGCCCGCCTCGGCCGTCTTGGCGGCCTCTCTTTCACCTTGAGTGGAATAGACTCAACTTTATGTACGCTGGCTGTGTCAGTCACGATGTGGAAGGGAGACAGCGACCGTGGACGCCGAGCTGACCAACAGGAGCCGGGACGCGATCAACGCGGCCACCAGCAGGGCCGTGTCCGGGGGGCACCCGGACCTGACCCCCGCGCACCTGCTGCTGGCGCTGCTGAGCGGCGAGGACAACGAGAACGTCACCGACCTGCTGGTGGCGGCCGACGCCGACCAGGCGGCCGTACGTTCGGGTGCCGAGCGCGTCCTCGCGGGCCTGCCCAGCGTGACCGGCTCGACCGTCGCGCCCCCGCAACCGAACCGGGAACTTCTTTCGGTCATCGCCGATGCGGCCGAACGGGCGAAGGAGCTCGGCGACGAGTACCTCTCCACCGAGCATCTCCTCATCGGCATCGCCGCGAAGGGCGGCCCCGCCGGGGACGTACTCTCCGAGCAGGGCGCCGGCGCGAAAAAGCTGCTGGACGCGTTCCAGAAGAGCAGGGGAGGGCGTCGCGTGACCACAGCCGACCCCGAGGGCCAGTACAAGGCCCTGGAGAAGTTCGGTACGGACTTCACGGCCGCGGCCCGGGAGGGCAAGCTCGACCCGGTCATCGGCCGTGACCAGGAGATCCGCCGGGTCGTGCAGGTGCTGTCGCGCCGTACGAAGAACAACCCGGTCCTCATCGGTGAGCCCGGAGTCGGCAAGACGGCCGTCGTCGAGGGCCTCGCCCAGCGCATCGTGAAGGGCGACGTACCGGAGTCCCTGAAGAACAAGCGCCTCGTCTCCCTGGACCTCGGCGCGATGGTCGCCGGGGCGAAGTACCGGGGTGAGTTCGAGGAGCGCCTGAAGACGGTCCTGGCGGAGATCAAGAACTCCGACGGCCAGATCATCACCTTCATCGACGAACTCCACACGGTCGTCGGCGCGGGCGCCGGCGGTGACTCCGCGATGGACGCCGGCAACATGCTGAAGCCGATGCTGGCGCGTGGCGAGCTGCGCATGGTCGGCGCGACGACCCTCGACGAGTACCGCGAGCGCATCGAGAAGGACCCGGCGCTGGAGCGCCGCTTCCAGCAGGTCCTGGTGGCGGAGCCGAGCGTCGAGGACACCATCGCGATCCTGCGCGGTCTCAAGGGCCGGTACGAGGCTCACCACAAGGTCGTCATCGCCGACAGCGCGCTGGTCGCGGCGGCGACCCTCTCCGACCGCTACATCACCTCCCGCTTCCTCCCCGACAAGGCGATCGACCTGGTCGACGAGGCCGCGTCCAGGCTCCGCATGGAGATCGACTCGTCCCCGGTCGAGATCGACGAACTCCAGCGTGCCGTCGACCGGTTGAAGATGGAGGAACTCGCGCTGGAGAGGGAGACCGACCCGGCCTCGCGCGAGCGACTGGAACGGCTGCGCCGTGATCTCGCCGACAAGGAGGAGGAGTTGCGCGGGCTGACGGCCCGTTGGGAGAAGGAGAAGCAGTCCCTCAACCGGGTCGGCGAGCTGAAGGAGAAGCTCGACGAACTGCGCGGCCAGGCCGAACGGGCCCAGCGCGACGGCGACTTCGACTCCGCCTCCAAGCTCCTCTACGGCGAGATCCCCACCCTGGAAAGGGACTTGGAGGAAGCCTCGGAGGCCGAGGTGGAGGCCTCCAGGGACACCATGGTCAAGGAGGAGGTCGGCCCCGACGACATCGCGGACGTGGTCGGCGCCTGGACCGGCATCCCGGCCGGCCGTCTCCTGGAGGGGGAGACCCACAAACTCCTGCGAATGGAGGAGGAGTTGGGCCGCCGGCTCATCGGCCAGTCGGAGGCGGTCCAGGCGGTCTCGGACGCCGTACGGCGGACCAGGGCCGGTATCGCGGACCCCGACCGTCCGACCGGCTCCTTCCTCTTCCTGGGCCCGACGGGTGTCGGCAAGACGGAGCTGGCGAAGGCGCTGGCCGACTTCCTCTTCGACGACGAGCGGGCCATGGTCCGCATCGACATGTCGGAGTACGGCGAGAAGCACAGCGTCGCCCGCCTCGTCGGAGCCCCGCCCGGCTACGTCGGCTACGAGGAGGGCGGCCAGCTCACGGAGGCGGTGCGGCGCCGCCCGTACAGCGTGGTGCTCCTGGACGAGGTCGAGAAGGCCCACCCGGAGGTCTTCGACGTCCTCCTCCAGGTCCTCGACGACGGCCGCCTCACGGACGGCCAGGGCCGCACCGTCGACTTCCGCAACACGATCCTGATCCTGACGTCGAACCTGGGCAGCCAGTTCCTCGTGGAGCCGACGACGTCGGAGGAGGAGAAGAAGCAGCAGGTGCTGGAAGTGGTGCGGGTCTCCTTCAAGCCGGAGTTCCTGAACCGCCTGGACGACCTGGTCGTCTTCTCCGCACTGAACGGACAGGAACTGGAACGCATCGCGGGCCTCCAGATCGACCGCCTCGCCAAGCGCCTGGCCGAGCGCCGCCTCACCCTCGACGTCACCCCGGCCGCCCTGGCCTGGCTCGCCGACGAGGGAAACGACCCGGCGTACGGCGCCCGGCCGCTCCGCCGCCTCATCCAGACGGCGATCGGCGACCGGCTCGCCAAGGAGATCCTCGCGGGCGAGGTCAAGGACGGCGACACGGTCCGCGTGGACGCGTTCGGGGAGGGGCTGATCGTGGGTCCGGCGGTCGGCAAGACGTTGTAGTCGGACTGATTTCGGACGCTCCGGGCCGACGTGTCAGGGCGGCTGTTGCCGGTCGGGGGCGAAGCAAGAGAGGGTGGGGTGTGTAGGTCTGGTCTCAGCGATGGCCGGACGAGCCAGACGACAGCAGGAGTGTTCACGTATGACCATCGACCCGTCCTCGATTCCCAACTTCGGGGGCCAGCCCGAGCCGCAGTCCGACGGACCGGCGGGCCCTGTCGTTCCGGATCAGGACCTGGTGAAGCAGCTCCTTGAACAGATGGAGCTGAAGTACGTCCTCGACGACGAGGGTGACCTCGCTGCGCCGTGGGAGCAGTTCCGTACGTACTTCATGTTCCGCGGTGAGGGTGACCAGCAGGTCTTCTCGGTGCGGACGTTCTACGACCGGCCCCACCCGATCGAGGAGAAGCCCGCGCTTCTCGAGTCGATCGACGACTGGAACCGCCGGACCCTGTGGCCCAAGGTGTACAGCCACACGCACGACGACGGCACGGTTCGCCTGATCGGCGAGGCGCAGATGCTGATCGGTACGGGCGTCAGCCTGGAGCACTTCGTGTCGTCGACCGTGAGCTGGGTGCGGGCCGCGATCGAGTTCGACAAGTGGCTCGTCGAGCAGCTCGGCCTGGAGCCGGACGCCGAGGACGCCGATGGCGCGGAGAAGCCCGAGGACGACGAAGCGTAGTCATACCCGTATGCGGCCCGGTATGCGGCCCGTACGCGGAGGAGCCCGGCCGGAAGGCCGGGCTCCTCGTCGTTGTGCGCCCAGCATGGGCGATTGCTTGGGGGTGAAAGTCCCCTGGGGGAAGAGGTGGTGCTAACCCCGAGCCGGAGGCAAGGGCGTCATCGTGAGGTGGGGTCTGGAGGAAGCCCGAGGCGAGACCTGGGTACCGAGGTACACGAACCGTGTATGAGGCGTGCTGGCCGGGTGAGCCTGCAACGGAAGGTGAAGCCCGTCTCCACCAAGAAGGCCAGTGCGTAAACGCGGCGGGGATCCAGGGACAGTGATCGTTCTTACCTGGGGAGATCTGTCCGGGTGTTGGTTGTGCTGAGGTGTCGCCGCGCCGACGGAGCAGGCCGGGAGGTCGGTTCTGACCGGGCAGAAGTCAGCAGAGGTCGTAGTACCAGCCGGGGTGAGCAGGGCGGCTGGGAAGGGCCGAACATCGAGTGGAACGGGTGATGTGGTGGTTGCTCGTGCTGGTCACATGGACCGCAGCAAGTCCGCTTCGGCGGCGCCGACCGGGGAGGGACCGGTGCATTCCGGAAGTGTCCTGGCGGAGCGTAGTGGCCGGTCGGCGCACTCCACGGAGGACGTTCACCGGGAGCGGGAGTCCTCGCTGTGGGAGCGGATGCTCTCCAGGGAGAACCTGCTCGCGGCGCTCAACCGCGTTGAAGTGAACCGGGGTGCTCCCGGGGTGGACGGCATGACCACGGCTGAGTTGCGGCCGTGGATCGCAGTTCACTGGCCCGAAGTCCGGGCCGAACTCGATGCGGGCATCTACCGGCCGGCGCCGGTCCGTCAGGTGATCATCCCGAAGCCTGGCGGCGGCGAGCGGATGCTGGGGGTGCCGCGGGTGCTGGACCGCTTGATCCAGCAGGCCATCGCGCAGGTGCTCGTGCCCATTTTCGACCCGGAGTTCTCGGGGTCGTCCTTCGGTTTCCGTCCTGGCCGGTCCGCTCATCAGGCGGTCCGTGCTGCACGGCGGGCGATCGAGGACGGCAACCGGTGGGTCGTGGACGTTGACCTGGACCGGTTCTTCGACCGGGTCCAGCACGACGTCCTGATGGCGCGGGTGGCACGCAAGGTCAGTGACCGCAGGGTCCTGAAGCTGGTCCGCAGGTATCTGGGAGCCGGGATCATGGTGGACGGTGTGAAGATGCCGAGCGCGGAGGGGACGCCGCAGGGGTCACCGCTGTCGCCCGTGCTGTCGAACATCATGCTCGACGACCTGGACCGGGAACTGTTCAGGCGCGGTCACCGGTTCGTGCGTTACGCCGACGATGTGCGCATCTTCGTGCGGAGCGAACGAGCTGCCCGAAGGGTGCTCGTCTCGGTCACGGCCGTGGTCGAGCAGCGGCTGAAACTGAAGGTCAACAGGGAGAAGTCGAAGGTAGTCCGGGCCTCCGCCGCCACGCTGCTGGGGTTCGGCTTCTACTTCACCCGGAACGGGGTCCACATCCGGATCGATCCAAAGGCGTTGGCGCGCTGGAAGGTGAAGATCCGGGAGCTGACCTCACGCCGGTGGAGCATCGCGATGGAAGACCGTATCGCGAAGATCAACCGGTTCATGACCGGATGGATGGGCTACTTCCAACTCTCGGACGCCGCCAGGCCGTTCCGGGACCTGGAGGAATGGCTCCGCCGCAGGATGCGGCAGATCCGCTGGAAGGAATGGAAACGCTTCGCCGCCAGGCGCCGGAACCTGCTCGCGCTCGGGATCCCCGAGCGCGCCGCCCGTGAATGGGCGAGCAGCAGCAAAGGCTACTGGCGGATCGCGGGGTCTGCCGTCCTTCAGCGGGGACTGCCCAACTCCTACTGGGACGACCTGGGCCTGAAGATGCTCAAGCCGACCTGGCAACGGTTGAGATCAGCCCGATGAACCGCCGGATGCGTGACCCGCATGTCCGGTGGTGTGGGAGGAGGGCCGGGCGACCCGGCCCTCCTACCCGATTCCGGGACAGCCGACCCTCCGTCGCCCAGGTGACCGGGTCCCGGTCGCCGTCCGGCCGACGGGCTCACCGGGCCCTTGTTCGCGAGGGTCCGGTGGGCCGCTGACCTCCTGAAAGAACCGGGGTGAAGAACTGGGGGGGAAGAACCACCCCGCCCTCCCTCCCCGGCCGTGAAGCCCGCGTTCACCCGTCCGGGTGACCGGCTTGCAGGCGCGGGATGCGGGCGGTTACGTTCGCCGCGACAACCACAGACAAATGCGGCCCCCGGCCGGGATTCCCGTCCCGATCGAGGGCCTGACCGATCAGGAAGCGAACCCTTCCCAATGGCTGAGCCGAAGTCTAATGCGCGCCTGCGCGCCGATGCCGGAGCCCCGACCTCCGGCGTGATCCACGTACGCACCCGTCTCACCGCCGACTTCACCGTGATCTCCAACGCCCTCGTCCAGCGACGCGGCAGCGCGGTCACGATCGGCGTCGCGGCGTACATCGCCTCCCTCCCCGACCGATCTCCGGTGACCATCACCGCCCTGTGCCAGCACTTCAACGAGGGCGAGATCCTCATCTCGCGGGCACTCAGGGAACTCGAAGCGGCCGGCTATCTGGAGCGCCGCCGCGAGCGAACGTCCACCGGGACGATCCGCACCCGGACGTACTTCTACGACGTCCCGGGCGGCGATCCCTGCCCGGTCCCGGTCCCGGAACCGGCTGGGCCTCCCGAGCCGCCGCAGCCGCGTCGGCCCCGGGAGCAGCCCGCTGTGGCTGTGCCCGTACGGGCCGAGGCAGAGGGCGCGGCCGAGACGGGCGCGCCCGAGCCCCTCGCCGCTGCCGCCGCCGACCCACGGGCGGTCGCCGTACTCGCCGCTCTGCGCCTGGTCGACCCTCGCCTCGTACTGACCGCCGGGGAAGCCGCCCGGCTGGCTCCGGCCGTCTCCCAGTGGCTCGCGGCAGGCCTCCTGCCCACCCACATCACGGACCACCTCACCGCACGGCTCCCGGACCGCTTCCTGACCCGCCCGGCGGGCATCCTCGCCTACCGGCTGAAGGAAACTCCCCTCGCCCTGCCCGCACCGCCCGCACGGGCCTTCGGCGCGGAACCCTTCGTACGTCCGGCAGCCGAGCCCATGCGGAACTGCGACGGCTGCGACCGGGGATTCCGCGCGGCCGAACCCGGCCGCTGCCGGGAATGCCGGTCCGGAGCAGCCGGACGCCTGGCCGCCTGATGCGCGGGCTGACGTCAGGATGCGGCCGCCGAAGGTGCGGGGGAGTGGCAATCCGGCGCCACCTCCTTGCGTGCGACGCACCGAGACCCGCCCGGCATGGTGCGACCACGGCTGTACACGCAGAGCGCACTGGGGAGAACCTGACCATGACGTCCCGGCCGTTCCTTGCGCTGATGAAGCAGGACAACGGTGCCAAGTCGCTTCTCCTGGCTCTGCCCGAGGTGTTTCCGTGGGTGCGCCATCTGAACGCCGAAGAAGTCCGGGAATTCACTGTCCGAGCTCCTGGACGCGCTGTCCGACGCCGCTGAGCTGGGCGCCCGGGAGGCTGTGCACCGAGCGATCGTCTCGTGGCGGGCAACCGCCCGTATCAACGCCGACCCTGACCAGCTCAAGGAAGCGATCCGTCCGCTCGGTGGCGTCGATCTCGGCCCCGTCGAGATGCACGAGTGAGTCCGAAGAAAGGCGATCGGGCCTCAGCCGGAGACCGCGACCACGTGTTTGCCCATGACGCCGCCCCGCTCGAACGCCCGGTGCGCCGAAGCGATGTCCGCGAGCGGATACACGCCCTCCACCACGGGTCGCAGCGCACCGGACGAGACGTGGTCGGCCAGTGCGCGCAGCACGTCGGCCTCGGGGTTGGCGCTGAAGGTGCGGATGCGGCGGGCGCCGTGCACGCTGGACGCCGCTATCGCCGCGATGGCGGCGCCCGACAGCGCGACGGTGACCATCCGGCCGCCCTTGGTCAGCCGGCTCCGGAAGCAGTTCAGCTCGGAGCCGACCGTGTCGATGACGACGTCGTACGATCCGGTCTCCTCCGGGGCGGTGTCGACGTAGTCGATGACCTTCTCCGCGCCCAGCGCCTCAAGGGCCTTGGCGTGGCGGTGGCGGGCCAGCGCGGTGACGTGGCCGCCCATCGCGTACGCCAGTTGTACGGCGGCTGTGCCGACCCCGCCCGCCGCGCCGCGCACCAGGACCCGTTCGCCCTTCTCCAGCCGCACGGAGTCCCGCAGCGCGATCAGCGCCGTAGCGCCCCCGACGACCAGGGAGGCCGCGTCCACCGACGAGATGCCCTCCGGGGTGGAGGAGACGCGGCCGGCGGGGACCACGACGTACTCGGCCGCCCCGGCCGTCGCGTGCTTCTCCCGGGGATGCACCATGCCCCACACCCGGTCACCGGCCCGGTGGTCCTGGACGTCGGCACCGGTCTCGACGACGACGCCGGCGAAGTCCAGCCCCACACCGATGGGGAACCTGCGGCCCGACACCATGCGCAACCCACCGGCGCGGACGATCACATCGTGTCCGTTCACGCTGGACGCCTCGACGGACACCAGTACCTCACCCCGGCCGGGCGCGGGCCTCTCGACGTCGTTGACGCGCAGGACGTCCGGTGCACCGAAGCTGGTGAACTGAGCGGCCTTCATGGGGTGTTCCATGGGGTGTTCCTTCCACGGCGGACTGTCGTGGAACTGATCCTGGGACCTGTCCGCGACAACCGGGTAGGTCTGCCGGACCCACCCTCGCGGGCCGCGCGCGGACCATACTGATGCGATGGCAGACGATCCCCGACGTGCACTGGCCGACTTCCTGCGAACCCGACGGACCCGCCTGCTCCCACAGGACGTCGGCCTGGAACCGGGCCCGCGCCGGCGCACAGCCGGACTACGACGTGAGGAACTGGCCCTGCTGGCCGGGGTGAGCACGGACTACTACCAGCGTATGGAGCAGGGGCGCGACGTGCGGCCCTCCGAACAGGTCCTCGACGCCATAGCCCGTGCTTTGAACTTCTCCGCCGAGGAGTCCCGGCACCTGCACAGCCTCGCCGCCGCCGCGCGCACTCCCGCCCGGCCGCCGCGACAGTACGAGCCGGAGGAAGTCCCGCCCAGCACGTTGCGGATGATGCGCGGGATGACCGCGCCCGCGATGGTCGTCGGCCGTTTCCTCGACGTACTGGCATGGAATCCGCTGGCAGGACTTCTGCTGGGCGAGTTCACCGAACTACCCCTGGCCGAGCGGAATCTGCTCGCTCTGCTGCTGCACCCGGAGGCGGACCAGGTGTGCCCGGAACGGGCGGCCACCGTCGCCGAACTGACCGGGATGCTGCGCGCCCGGATCGCCGCCGATCCGGGCCACCCGCGCGGTGTGGAAATCGTCGGCGAACTCGCCGTCCGCAGTGACGAGTTCGCGAGGCTGTGGGCCCGCCACGACGTCGAGGAAACCACGCGCGGCCGGATGCGGGTCGACCACCCGCTGGTCGGGGAGCTGAACCTGGACTGGGACGCCTACCCGATGCCCGGTGCCCCCGGCCCGGTGCTCATCGCCTACACCGCCGAGGAAGGCGGCCCCGACGCGGAACGACTCCAACTCCTCGCGGGCCTGCTCACCGCACCCCGCCCGGCACCGGACTCCACCCGGCAGCACTGACGCCTGCCGCGCCGGGCGGCAGGCCGTTCACCGACTCGCGTACGGTGCCGCCGCCGCATACGTCAGCCCCGCCCGCAGGGCTGCGTCAGCGCGCGAACGCCTTGCGGAGCCGTTCCGCCGCCTCCTCCAGTACCGACGTCCGCTTGCAGAACGCGAACCGTACGAACGGTGCGCCCTCTTCGCGGTGGTCGTAGAAGACCGCGTTCGGGATGGCGACCACGCCCGCGCGTTCCGGCAGGGCTCGGCAGAAGGCGAAGCCGTCGCCGCCTTCGGACAGCACAGCGCCCAGGGGGCGGATGTCGGTGGTGATGAAGTACGTGCCCGAGGGCGTGAAGACCTCGAAGCCCGCCTCCTTGAGGCCCGCCGACAGCAGGTCCCGCTTCGTCCGCATGTCCTCGCGGAACGCCTCGAAGTAGGTGTCCGGGAGCGTCAGTGCTTCCGCCACCGCGTACTGGAAGGGGCCGGAGGCCACGTACGTCAGGAACTGCTTCGCCGAGCGCACAGCTGTGACCAGGTCCGGCGACGATGTGACCCAGCCCACTTTCCAACCGGTGAACGAAAACGTCTTCCCGGCGCTCCCGATAGAGACCGTCCGTTCGCGCATCCCCGGGAAGGAGGCCAGCGGCAGATGGCCGGCGTCGTCGAAGACCAGGTGTTCGTACACCTCGTCGGTGACCACCAGCAGGTCGCGTTCCACGGCGAGTCGCGCGATCGCGGTCAGTTCCTCGCGGGTCAGTACCGTGCCCGTCGGGTTGTGCGGGGTGTTGATCAGGAGGAGGCGGGTGCGGGGCGTCACCGCCGCCCGCAGCTCGTCCAGGTCCAGGCGGAACGAGCCCTCGTCGGGGCGCAGTGTGACCGGTACGCGCGTCCCGCCCGCCATCGCGATGCAGGCCGCGTAGGAGTCGTAGTAGGGCTCCAGGGCGATGACCTCGTCGCCGGGCTCCACCAGGGCCAGCAGGGTCGCCGCGATGGCCTCCGTCGCGCCCGCCGTCACCAGGACCTCGCGGTCGGGGTCGTACGACAACCCGTAACGGCGCTCCTGGTGCGCGGCGATCGCCGTACGCAGCTCGGGCACGCCCGGACCCGGCGGGTACTGGTTGCCGCGGCCGTCGCGCAGCGCCCGTACGGCCGCCTCGCGGATCTCCTCGGGGCCGTCGGTGTCCGGGAAACCCTGGCCGAGGTTGATCGAGCCGGTGGCGACGGCGAGCGCCGACATCTCGGCGAAGATCGTCGTCCCGAACTCCGCGAGCCGGCGATTGAGGAAGGGGCGTGCGCTGCTGGTCATGGTCGTCATCCTGCGCCGAAGCTCTGGACTTCCTCAACTCTGCTTTGGCAGGTGAGACGCGCGGGCATCCCCACGTCACGCAAGACGGCGAGGCGCCCACGGGGGGCCGCCTCCGGGGGAACGAAAGGAGGGTGACGTCATGGCCGTAGCCATCATCGCCCTTGCCATCCTGATGGGCTTGTTCATCGTGGTGACCGTGGTGTCCGCGGTGGTCCGGGGCGCGCGGGGGAGCGGGCAGCCGGTCCGCTCGGGGCACAACCGGCGCAGGCGTGGGAGCGGGGGAAGCGACAGCTGGTGGGCCGGGGGAGCGGCGGGCTCCAGCACCTTCGGCGACTCCGGGAGCAGTTCGTCGTGCGGTTCGAGTTCGTCCTGCGGAGGAAGCTCGTCGTGCGGCGGTGGATCGTCCTGCGGGGGTGGCGGGGGCGGATGCGGTGGAGGCAGCTGACACGGGGCAGCTGAGCTCCGGAAGGGGGAACCGTATCCGGACCGCAGGGTGAACGCCCGCCGGGACGACGTGTGTACACGTCGTCCCGGCGGGCGCTCGTGCGACCGGCTCGTGGCCGTCCTTCGCACGCTCGGGCGTACGCCCTGGTTGAACAGTTGAGCTGTGAAGCCCCCTGAGGGATGGAAACCCCACGAAGTTGGGTAAAAACGCTGTGGCGGCGCCACCGTTCATGATTCCCTCTAGACCACCAACACAGCCCTTGGACATCTGCGGATCTCCCCGGATCTCTCCGGAAATCCATGGAAATCAATGGATGTCACCGGATTCTCCTCCTGATGGCTGGGCTGACCGGGCCGATCTCCCGGTGTCGACCTGCGTCGACCTGTGTCGACCGGGGCGCGCCCGACCCACACCTGGTTTCACACACCTTGTTCCCCCACACCTCCCTTTGCGTGCCAGCGGAGCCGATCCATGCTCACGACCCTGAACACCACCTACACCGACACACGCGCGGCCGATCTCGCCTGGACCCTGGGTCGGGAGCCGTTGCCCGCCCTCGCCACCCTCGACATCGAACTGGCGGACGCGAAACTCCAGTTGAGACTCCTCGGCGCCTCCCACCAGGTGCTCCTGGAGGAGAGACAGGGCATCTGTTCGGAGACGGTCGCGTGCATCCCGGGATCCCGCACCCCCCTCCCGCTCGGCGTGGCCAAACGGGTCGACGACTGGGAGTACGAGTTCGCGGCGAGAGTCGAGGTCCTGTCGCCGGGGTCGTTCGCCGGGCGCGCCCAGGAACTGCTGGCCCTGGTCGCCGACCATCCGCACGGCCTCGCCGGCGTCTTCCCCGGCAGCCCGCACGCCTTCACCGCGATGCTGGCCCAGCGGCACGAGGGTCAGGTGCACTGGCGCACCTGGCACGCCTATCCGCAGGACGGGCAGCTCGTGGCGACCAGGACACGGGTGGGGGTGCGAGTGGCGACGGCCCGTTGAGCGGCGGGGGCGCGGCGCGGGCGGGGGCGGATGCCGGTTACGGGCGTCGGTTGCGGGGTGCCGGTGGCGTGCTGCCGAGGGCCTCGGCGGCGGATACGGGCCTTCACACCGACTTCGTCCGCGTAAACCGAGACCACACGTGTGGGTGACGAAGCGCACCAAGAGTGTGACGTAGCGTTCCCAGCGTGATCGAACCGCACGTGCCGGCCCCGCCGGGCATCACCCCGTCCTGGGGCAGCCCCCCGTCCTGGGGCAGCCCCCCGTCCTGGGGCAGCCCCGCGCGGCTGCCCGTACGGTCCGGCATCGGCCGGTTCCTGGTCCTCGCCGGCGCCTTCGTCTGCGCGGCCTGTGGACTGGTGTACGAACTGGAGCTCGTCGCGCTCGCCTCGTATCTGATCGGCGACTCGGTCACCCAGGCGTCCGTCGTGCTCTCCGTGATGGTGTTCGCGATGGGCATCGGCTCGCTCGCCGCGAAACGCCTGCGCTGCCGCGCCGCGGCCGGCTTCGCCGCGGTCGAGGCGGCGCTCGCGCTGGTCGGCGGCTGCAGCGCGATGGCGCTCTACGCGGTGTTCGCGTGGACGGGCGACTGGGGCGGCCTGTGGGCGAACGGCCCCCGCATCCTCCTCGTCACCTTCTCCCTCGCCATCGGCCTGCTGATCGGCGCCGAGGTGCCGCTGCTCATGGAGCTGATCCAGCGCATCCGCCGCCAGGACCCGGGCGGCGCCGTCGCCGACCTGTTCGCCGCGGACTACGTCGGCGCGCTGGTCGGCGGCCTGGCCTTCCCGTTCCTTCTGCTCCCCTGGCTCGGCCAGCTCACCGGCGCCCTGCTCACCGGCACGGTCAACGCGCTCGTCGGCGCCGCCCTCGTCCTCGGCCTGTTCCGGCGGGACCTCACCCGGCGCGGACGCTGGCTGCTGGTGGTGGCGAACGTGACCGTGATCGGGATGCTGGCAGCCGCGGCCGTACTCGTCGACGACTTCGAACGCGCCGCCCGGCACGCGGTGTACGGCGACGACGTACGGGTGGCGCTGCGGACCGACATCCAGGAGGTCGTTCTCACGGGCGGCACCGACGGCCGGCCGCTGAACCTGTTCCTGGACGGCAGGCTGCGGGTCGGCGGGCGCGACGAGCGGGCCTACCACGAGGCGCTCGTCCACCCCGCGATGAACGGCCCGCACGCGCGCGTGCTCGTCCTCGGCGGCGGCGACGGGCTCGCCACGCGGGAGGTGCTGCGTTATCCGGGCGTACGGCGGGTGGATGTCGTCGAACTCGACGCGGGCGTGGTGCGGCTGGCGCGCCGGGACCCGGCACTCTCCGCCCTGAACGCGCACGCGTTCGACGACCCGCGCGTCCATGTGACGACGGCGGACCCCTTCCGGCTGCTGCGCGGCGCGCGGGCCGCCTACGACGTCGTCATCTCGGATCTGCCGGACCCGGGCATCACGGCGAGTACGAAGCTGTACTCCCAGGAGTTCTACGGGCTGGCGCGGCACGTGCTGACCGACGGCGGCCGGCTGGTCGTGCACGGCGGGACGGTCTCGGCCCGGCCGCGCGCGTTCTGGACCGTCGAGACGACCGTCCGGGCCGCCGGGCTGCGGACCGTGCCCTACCGCGTGACCTACAGCGCGGCCGGCCGCGACGCCGGCTTCGCCGTCGGCCCCGACCGTGCGGCGTCCAGGACGGCGCATGCCGCACAGGACTGGGGTTTCGTGCTGGCGACGGCCGAGGGGCCGGCCCCTCGCCTGTGGGTGGACGGGGCGGTCGGGCCCCGGCTGCGGACTCTCACCCAGGCGGAGCTGGCGGCGGACGCGCGGGCCGCGGCGCGGACGCGGGTGGTGGGGCTGCGGCCGTCGACGTTGGTGCATCCGCGATATTGAGGGAGGCGCGAGCAAGGGGGTAGGTCGCGGGGCTTGTGGCGGTTTGTGGGGCCGCGTGGGTGTGGATCCTCGGGGATACCGTCGGAATCCCCGGATGCGCGGGTGTGACCGGGGCCACGCTGGGTACTCTCGGGTTTCATGGACCATGAGGTGTTCGTTCCGGTCGCGGTCGGGCGGTTGAGGGACGTGCTCGCCGACCCCGCGCGCGTCGCCCGCGCGGTCCCCGGACTCCAGCAGGACGCGGGCACCGAGCCTGCCGCCGCCGGGGTCGCCGGGCGGCTGAAGGTGCGTATCGCTGGGCACACGATCACTTATCGCGGGTCCTTGCGGGTCGCTGTCGCGGACGGCCAGGGTGGCCAGGGTGATCAGGGCGGTGACGATGGCGCGGGGGAGTACGCGTACGTCGTCGAGGGTGACGCCGTCGAGGTGCGCGGGGGCGGGTCGGTGAAGCTGGCTCTGACGTTGCGGGTGCGGGAGGCCGAGAACGCGGGCGAGATCGGCTCGGCGTTGGTGTTCGGGGGCACGGTGACGGCGGACGGGCGCCTGACCGAGCTTCCCGCGGACGCGGTCGCCGCTGCGGGCGGGCGGTTGCTGCGGCGGTTCGGGGAGGGGCTCGGCGAGGCTGCCGAGGGGGCCGGGGATACCGGGGATACCGGGGAGTCCGGGGATACCGGGGAGTCCGAGGGGACTTCGGCCGTGGTGGAGATCCAGGTTCCCGACGTTGAAGTTTCCGATGCCGTCGACCTCGATGAGGGTGAGGACGAGGGGGATGAGGGCGGGGGCGAGCAGGTTTCCAGGCGTTTCATGGAGGCCGATGAGCCGCCCGCCGAGGCCGCGCACGCGCGTCGGACGATGATCGGGCGCAGTGCGGAGGAAGTGGATCACGCGCCGCCCCGGGGGAGGTACGCCCCTGTGCCGCCTCCGGAGCAGGTGGTGGGGAACCTGACGCTGCGGTGGGCTGCGCCGGCTGCGGCGTTGGTGGTGGCGTCGGCGATCGTGGTGGGGCGGGTGCTGCGGAAGCGGCGCTGAGGTGGTTGGGGGTTTGTTTCGCCCCCGCCGCCCCTACCCGTCCCATCCTGTCCCTGGGGGCTGCGCCCCCAGACCCCCCTTCGGCCCTGAACGGGCCTTGTCCTCAAGCGCCGGACGGGCTGAAAATACGGGCCTGCGCTGGAGAGGTGCCGGACGGGCTGGAAATGCGGGCCTGTGCTGGAGAGGTGCCGGACGGGCTGGAAATGCGGGCCTGTGCTGGTGAGGTGCCGGACGGGCTGGAAATGCGGGCCTGTGCTGGTGAGGTGCCGGACGGGCTGGAAATGCGGGCCTGTGCTGGTGAGGTGCCGGACGGGCTGGAAATGCGGGCCTGTGCTGGAGAGGTGCCGGACGGGCTGGAAATGCGGGTCGGTGCTGGACCGGTAGGGTCTTCGCGTGAGTAACGATGAGATCACGCTGGCCGCGGGTGACGCGGAGGTGACCGTGCAGCCGGGGAACGGCGGCCGGGTCGGAGGGTTGCGTGTCGGCGGAGTCGAACTGCTGCGGCAGGGCGCGAAGTTCGGGTGCTTCCCGATGGTCCCCTGGTGCGGGCGCACCCGCGACGGACGGTTCCTCGACGGCGGCACCGTACGCCAACTCCCCCTCAACTCCCCGCCGCACGCCATCCACGGCACCGTCCGTGACAGCGCCTGGCGCGTCGCCCACGCCACTGCCGACGAGGTCGTCATCACGTACGACCTCGTGGAGCCGTGGCCCTATCCCGGGCGCGTCACCCAGGTCTTCGCGCTGACCCCGGACGCCCTCACGCTCTCCATGTCCGTGGAGACGTACGGCGATTCCTTCCCGGCGCAGATCGGCTGGCACCCCTGGTTCAACCGGAACCTCGGCGGCGCGGACGCACCGGCGGAGGTGCAGGTCGCCTTCTCTCCCGACTGGCAGGAGGAGCGCGGCGACGACCATCTGCCGACCGGGAAGCGGATCGACCCGAAGCCCGGACCCTGGGACGACTGCTTCGGCATGCCCGGTGGCGTGGACGTCACCCTCACCTGGCCGCAGCGGCTCGAACTGAAGGTGACCAGTCCCGAGGAATGGGTCGTCGTGTACGACGAACAGGACGCCGCCGTGTGCGTGGAACCGCAGACCGGCCCGCCCAACGGGCTCAACACCCTGCCGCGTCTCGTCACGCCCATCGAACCCCTGGAAGCCAGTACCACCTGGACCTGGCGAGCCCTCTGACCGTCCCGTCTAGGCTGGCGGGCATGAGTGACGTAGACGTACGTGGCGCGCTGCTGCGGCAGATCAAGGACAAGGCCGTCGTGCACGGCAAGGTGACCCTGTCGTCGGGGATCGAGGCCGACTACTACATCGACCTCCGCCTCGTCACCCTCGACGGCCAGGCCGCGCCGCTGGTCGGGCAGGTGCTGCTCGACCTGGCGGCGGAGGCGGGGCTGGAGTTCGACGCCGTGGGCGGGCTGACGATGGGCGCCGACCCGGTCGGCACGGCCATGATGCACGCCGCCGCTGCTCGCGGGCAGCGACTCGACGCGTTCGTCGTGCGCAAGGCGGCCAAGGCGCACGGGATGCAGAAGCGCGTCGAGGGGCCGGGCATCGAGGGGCGGCGCGTGCTGGTCGTCGAGGACACGTCCACGACCGGCGACTCGCCGCTGACCGCCGTGGCGGCCGTGCGCGAGGCCGGCGCCGAGGTCGTGGGCGTCGCGACCATCGTCGACCGGGCGACGGGCGCCGCCGAGAAGATCGAGCAGGGTGCCGGGGTGCCGTATCTCTTCGCGTACTCGAAGAGCGACCTGGGCCTGGACTGAGTACCGGGCGGACCATATGACGGACTCCCCGACGACCACCTGACGAACACCGGACTCAGTACCGGGCGAAACGTCTGGAAAGATGGGGCCGACGATGACGTCGCTTCCCAGGTCTCGCAACCGGGTCTAGGTCAGGGCCGCAGGTACGCAGTACGCCAGATCTCCAGATCTTCGGATCGCCAACCCGCACATCACGAGGAGCGGACACATGCCCATCGCAACCCCTGAGGTCTACAGCGAGATGCTCGACCGGGCAAAGGCAGGCAAGTTCGCCTACCCGGCCATCAACGTGACCTCGACCCAGACCCTGCACGCTGCGCTGCGCGGCTTCGCGGAGGCGGAGAGCGACGGCATCATCCAGATCTCGACGGGTGGTGCGGAGTTCCTCGGCGGTCAGTTCAGCAAGGAGATGGTCACGGGGTCCGTGGCCCTGGCCGAGTTCGCGCACATCGTCGCCGAGAAGTACCCGGTCACGGTCGCCCTGCACACGGACCACTGCCCGAAGGACAAGCTCGACGGGTACGTACGTCCGCTGATCGCCGTCTCCGAGGAGCGCGTGAAGGCCGGCCGCAACCCGCTGTTCCAGTCCCACATGTGGGACGGGTCGGCGGAGACCCTCGCCGACAACCTGTCCATCGCGCAGGAGCTGCTGGCCCGCGCCGCCGCCGCGAAGATCATCCTTGAGGTCGAGATCACGCCGACGGGTGGGGAAGAGGACGGCGTCTCCCACGAGATCAACGACTCCCTCTACACCACCGTCGACGACGCCCTGCGTACGGTCGAGGCCCTCGGCCTCGGTGAGAAGGGCCGCTACCTGCTGGCCGCGTCCTTCGGCAACGTCCACGGTGTGTACAAGCCGGGCAACGTCGTCCTGCGCCCCGACCTCCTCAAGGAGCTGAACGAGGGCGTCGCCGCCAAGTACGGCAGGCCGGCCGGCTCCCAGCCGTTCGACTTCGTCTTCCACGGCGGCTCCGGCTCCTCGGCGGAGGAGATCGCCACCGCGCTGGAGAACGGCGTCGTGAAGATGAACCTCGACACGGACACGCAGTACGCGTTCACGCGTCCCGTCGCCGACCACATGTTCCGCAACTACGACGGCGTCCTGAAGGTCGACGGCGAGGTCGGCTCCAAGTCGACGTACGACCCGCGTACGTGGGGCAAGCTGGCCGAGGCGAGCATGGCCGCGCGTGTCGTCGTGGCCACGCAGGACCTGCGGTCGGCGGGCACGAAGATCAAGTAGCCCACCGGGCCTTCCCTTCGGTGGTTCCGCGAGCTCGGCGTCTGTCTACGGCGCCGGGCTCGCTGTATACCTGGGGCATGTCCGACGTGCGACTCTCCTCACCCCAGGGCAGGTGGATCCTCCTCACCACCGTCCTCGGCTCCAGCATGGCCCTGCTGGACTCGACCGTCGTGAACGTCGCGCTGCCTCGCATCGGCCGCGACCTCGACGCCGATCTGGCCGCCCTTCAGTGGACGGTCAACGCGTACATGCTGACGCTGGCCGGGCTGATCCTGCTGGGCGGTTCGCTCGGCGACCGGTACGGCCGACGCAAGGTCTTCGTGATCGGGGTGGTGTGGTTCGCCGTCGCCTCCCTGCTCTGCGGCCTCGCCCCGAACGCCGGCGTCCTCGTCGCCGCCCGCGCGTTGCAGGGCATCGGCGGCGCGCTCCTGACCCCCGGCTCCCTCGCCCTCATCCAGGCCTCCTTCCACCCCGACGACCGGGGGCGGGCGGTCGGGCTGTGGTCCGGCTTCGGGGGCATCGGCGCGGCCGTCGGGCCGTTCCTGGGCGGCTGGCTGGTGGACGGCCCGGGGTGGCGGTGGGTCTTCCTGCTCAACGTCCCGGTGGCGCTGCTCTGCGCCCCCATCGCCGTACGCCATGTCCCCGAGTCCGGCGACGGCCGTACGCGGCACGGGCGCTTCGACGTCCTCGGCGCGGTCCTGGGGGCCCTGGCGCTCGCCCTGGTGACGTACGCGCTGATCGAGGCCAGGTCCGGTTCCGTGTTCGTCGTCCTCGTGGCGGTGGTGGGGGTCGCCGTGGGCGTGGCCTTCGTGTACGTCGAGCGGCGGCGGGCCGAGGACGCGATGATGCCGCTGGACATCTTCGCCTCGCGCCAGTTCACGGCCGTCAACCTGGTCACCCTGTGCGTGTACGCGGCCTTCGGCGGCTTCTTCTTCCTCTCCGCGCTCCAGCTCCAGGTGGTGGCCGGGTTCTCGGCCCTGGGCGCCGGTACGGCCCTGCTGCCGACGACCGCCCTGATGCTGCTGCTGTCGGCACGCTCGGGTGAACTGGCGGAGCGGATCGGCCCGCGCGTGCCGCTGACGGTGGGACCGCTGCTGTGTGCGGCCGGGATGCTGCTGATGCTGCGGGTGGGTCCTGGGGCGTCGTACGTCGCTGATGTGCTGCCCGCCGTGCTGGTGCTCGGGCTGGGCATGGTGACGCTGGTCGCGCCCCTCACGTCCAGCGTGCTGGCGTCGGTCGGCACCGAGCGGGCGGGGCTGGCGAGCGGGGTCAACAACGCGGCGGCGCGAGCGGCGGGGCTGGTGGCGGTGGCGGCGTTGCCGCTGGTCACGGGGATGGGCGCGGAGGCGTACCGGTCGGGGGCGCTGTTCGACGAGGCGTTCGGGCGGGCGATGGTCGTGTGTGCGGGGATTTTGGTGGTGGGGTCGGTGGTGGCGTTCGTGACGGTGCGGAGGCCGGGGGTGGGGTGTGCGGCTCCGGAGTGCCGGACGCACGGCTGCGTCACGGCTCCGCCGCTGGAGGGGGTGGGGGCGGTGGAGGAGGGTGAGGGTGACCGTCCTCTGGGGGCTGTGCCCCCAGGCCCCCCTTCGGCCTGAACGGCCTCGTCCTCAAACGCCGGACGGGCTGGAGGTGCCGGCCCGGATGGAGGTGCGGCCCGGCGCGAAGCAAAGGTTCCCCGATACCCCAGACTGGAACCCATGAGCCTTCACGAAAACCTGCTCGGCGGTCCGCCCCCCACCCACCTTCCCGACTACCCCGAGCCCCGCGAGCTTCTCGCGGGCGGCACCGCTCCCGCCGATGTCGCCGCGAAGTACCCCACCTCCTCCCTCGCCTGGGCCCAGCTCGCCGACGACGCGTTCGAGCGTGGCAGCGTCGTGGAGTCGTACGCCTACGCCCGTACCGGCTACCACCGCGGCCTCGACTCCCTGCGCCGCGCCGGCTGGAAGGGGCACGGCCCGGTGCCGTGGGAGCACGAGCCGAACCGTGGCTTCCTGCGGGCCCTGCACGCCCTCGCCCGCGCCGCCGGTTCCATCGGCGAGCAGGAGGAGTACGAGCGCTGCACCCAGTTCCTGAAGGACTCCTCCCCGACCGCGGCCCAGACGCTCGGCCAGTAGTCACCTGCCTGTCAGCCAGCTGTCCGTAGCGCGAGACCCGTCTGTGATGGTGAACAGGCGGGCCTTGCGCGTTCAGGGCACGATTGTGTTGAATGCCCCGGGGACCGGGGCCCCCGTGTCGGAATTCGGCAGGGGCGGACCGCTACCCTGAGTACAACAGGAGACAGCGATGTCCCTCCAGGCCCAGCCCCCCGAGGCTTCGGAGCCCGAGACCCCGCATCTCGACTTCGCCGGTACCACCCCGTACGAGGACTACGTCCAGGCCGACGTCCTCACCCACCTCCAGCACACCCTCTCCGACGACCCCGGCGAGATGGTCTTCCTGGTGACGACCCAGGTCATGGAGTTGTGGTTCACGGTCATCGTGCACGAGTGGGAGACCGCCGCGAAGGCTCTGCGCGGCGACGACGTGCCCACCGCCGTCGCCGCCCTCAAGCGTTCCGTGCGTGAGCTGGAGGCGCTGAACGCCTCGTGGCGCCCCCTCGCCCAGCTCACCCCCGCCCAGTTCAACTCGTACCGCGCCGCCCTCGGTGAGGGCTCCGGGTTCCAGTCCGCGATGTACCGGCGGATGGAGTTCCTGCTCGGCGACAAGTCCGCGTCGATGCTCGTACCGCACCGCGCCGCTCCCCGTGTGTACGCCGAGTTGGAGAAGGCGCTGCACGAACCGAGCCTGTACGACGAGGTGTTGAGGCTGCTCGACCGGCGCGGGTACGCCGTCCCGGACGCTGTCCTGTCCCGGGACGTGTCCCAGCGGTACGAGCCCTCGGCCGAGGTCGAGGCCACCTGGACCGCCCTCTACTCCGGTGACCCGGAGGCCGAACTCGCCCGTCTCGGTGAGGCGTTGACGAACGTCGCCGAGCTGGTGTGGCGCTGGCGCAACGACCATCTCGTCGCCACCCGGCGGGCGATGGGCGCCAAGGCCGGTACCGGCGGCTCCGCCGGGGTCGCCTGGCTGGAGAAGCGGGCGCAGAAGAACGTGTTCCCCGAGCTGTGGACGGCGAGGTCCCATGTCTGAGCTGCTGCCCTCGAAGACGGAGGTCGCCGCGGGACTGGACTCACGCGACGAACTCGCCAAGGTACGCGCCAAGTTCGTGCTCGACTACGGCGTCACCTACCTGGACGGGAACTCGCTCGGCGCGCTGCCCGCGTCCGTCCCCGGCCGGCTCGACGACGTCGTGCGCCGGGAGTGGGGCGAGCTGCGCATCCGGTCCTGGGACGAGAGCGGCTGGTGGACCGCGCCCGAGCGGATCGGTGACCTTATCGCTCCGCTGGTGGGTGCGGCGGCCGGACAGGTCGTCGTAGGCGACTCGACAAGTGTCAATGTTTTCAAGGCACTTGTGGGTGCTGTCAGGCTGGCGGAGGGTGGTGAGGGGAGTGGTCGTGACGAGATTCTCGTCGATGCCAACACCTTTCCCACCGACGGTTACATCGCCGAGTCCGCCGCCCGGATGACCGGTTGCACCCTGCGTGCGCTCGAACCGGGCGCTGTGGCAGGGGAGTTGAGTGAGCGTACCGCCGCTGTCCTGCTCAACCACGTCGACTACCGCACGGGTCGGCTGCACGACCTGCCCGCCCTCACGGCCGCTATCCACGCGTCCGGTGCCCTGGCCGTCTGGGACCTGTGCCACAGCGCGGGCGCCCTGCCGGTCGGGCTGGACGAGCACGGGGTGGACCTCGCCGTGGGGTGTACCTACAAGTACCTGAACGGCGGGCCCGGTTCGCCCGCCTATCTGTACGTCCGTCAGGAGCATCAGGAGCGGTTCGACTCGCCCCTGCCGGGCTGGACCTCGCACGCCGACCCCTTCGGCATGCGGCCGGAGTACGCCCCCGCCCCGGGTGCGACACGTGGGCGCGTCGGTACGCCGGACATCCTCTCGATGCTCGCGCTGGAGTCGGCGCTGGAGGTGTGGGAGGGGGTCGACATCGACGCCGTACGGGCCAAGTCCCTCGCCCTGACCGACTTCTTCCTGGAGTGCGTCGACGAGTACGTCCCGGAGGGGCGCGTCGAGTCGGTGACGCCGGACGCGCATGCCGAGCGCGGGAGTCAGATCGCGCTGCGGTGCTCCGACGCCGGTGAGGTGATGGCGCGGCTCGTCGAGCGGGGCGTCGTCGGTGACTTCCGGCGGCCGGACGTGCTGCGGTTCGGGTTCACGCCGCTGTACGTCGGGTTCGCGGACGTGGAGCGGGCGGCCCGGGTGCTGGGCGAGGTCGTCGCCGGCTGAGTTCTGTTCGGACTCGGGCTCGGGTCCAGGTTGGGGCTTGGACTCGGGCTCGGACGTAATCGGCGACGGTCGGCGTGAAGCACGCGCCGGCCGTCGCCGCCGTACGGGCTGGCCGCCTTCGCGGCGCGGGTGCGGCGGCCGGAGCCGGGGACGCACACCGTGCGTGACTTCCGCGTGTCAACGCATGTCACGGGGCTGATAGCGTCCCCGGCGACGGCCGGATCATCTCCAGGTCCGCCAAATCCTTTACGTCGCTGAGAGGTTGGAGCATGCCGGACGATGCCGTAGCACGGGAGCACGGCGCCGCGGGGGCCGGTGCCTCGGCCGCGCGCGCGGCGGAAGAGGAGTCGGCCTTCTCGCACCCGCCCGTCGACCCCGACGCCACCGCCGCGTACGGCGACCACCCCGACCAGGTGATCGACTTCTACGCCCCGCAGGGCCCCCGGTCACTGCCGGACGACAGGAGCGCGCCGCTGGTCGTCGTGGTGCACGGAGGTGCCTGGCGGGCGCCGTACGACCGTCGGCACATCACGCCGTTCGCCGGGTTCCTGGCCCGGCGCGGGTTCGCCGTGGCCAACGTGGAGTACCGGCGGGGCACGGACGACCCCGCCGTCGCCGGGCGCTGGCCCGACACCTTCGACGACATAGCGGCGGGGCTGGACGCCCTGCCCGCGCTCGCGGCGGCCCACCTTCCGCAGGCCGACCCGCGCCGCATGGTCGTCACCGGGCACTCGGCGGGCGGACACCTGGCCCTGTGGGTCGCCGCCCGGCACCTCCTCCCGACCGACGCGCCCTGGTTCCTGGCCCGTCCCGCCCCGCTGCGCGGTGTGGTCGCCCTCGCCCCGATCGCGGACTTCGGCGTCGCCGCGAAGCTGGACGTCTGCTCCGGCGCCGTACATCAACTCCTGGGCGGAGAAGGGGAGTTCGCCGAGCGGCAGCCCTACGCCGACCCGGCGCTGCTGCTCCCCACCGGCATCGCGACCACCCTCGTACAGGGGCGCGCCGACACGGTCGTACCGGAGATCGTCGCCGAGTCGTACGCGGACGCGGCGGCGAAGGCCGGCGAGGTGGTCGGAGTGACCCTGCTGGCGGACGTCGGTCACTTCCCGCTGATCGACCCGGTGGCGGACGCGTGCGCGGTGGTCGCGGAGGAGATCGCCCAGCTGGCCTGGTGAGTGAGCACGGGTGAGGTGGGGAGGGACCGAGTACGCTCGCGGAACACGTGGGTCCCCCTCGTAGCCGTCTCCCGGCGGGCGCCGTAGTACCTGAGACGGACGGCGGAGAACCCCTCTCACTGCTGACGACCGGGGCCCGCCCGCCGCCTACCTTGCTGTATGTGACTGAGACGACCTATATGCAGACGAATCCCGAGCTGAAGCCGGCTGGCGAGGGTCTGTCGCGCAGCCCCGAGTTCCGGCTGGCCATGGACGCGCTGGCCGGGCTGCGCGCGGACCTGCTGGACGACGCCTTCGCCTACCGCCCGCTGCCCCCGAGGAACAAGCCCGGCCGGATCGCATGGGTGCTGCCCCGGCGGCTGCGCCACTATGCGGTCTGGACGCCCCACGCCCTGGTGGGCGCGGCCGGGCTGCTGGCCATGTTCGTGTCCTTCGCCGACAACGACGGGAATTCGGGCAGAGCGCTGGTGATGACCGTCTTCTCGCTGGGGCCGATCCTGCTGACGCTGGTCCGGCCGGCAGGCGCCTTCTGGTTCTCCCTGGTGTCGATCCCGATCGTCGCCGCGCTCGGCCCGTCATACAGCGGCGACTGGCCCTGGAGGCCCGCGAGTTTCGTCGCTCACCTGGTGGTGCTGACGGTCGTCGCCGCTCGGACCCGGCCGCGTACGGCCGCCTGGATGTGGGTGCTGACGGTGGCGTACGGCATGGCCGCCGACGCGTCCCACGACGCCCTCTACGACGGTTACTACTTCGTCAGCAACCTCGTTCCCTTCCTCTTCGTCTCCGCACTGTCACTGCTCGTGGTGACCGTGCTGCTGGTGCGCCGGGCCGCCGAGCAGGAGGTGACCGCCCAGCAGACGGTGACAGCGCACGAGCGGTCCAAGCGCACCCTGCTGGAGGAACGCACCACCATCGCCCGCGAGTTGCACGATGTCGTCGCGCACCACATGTCGGTCGTCGCCATCCAGGCGGAGGCGGCGCCCTACCGGGTGGAGAACCCGCCCGAGGAACTGGCGAAGGCCTTCGCGACGATCCGCGAGAACGCGGTGGCCGCGCTCACCGAGCTGCGCCGGGTCCTGGGCGTCGTACGCGCGGAGGACTACGAGGCTCCCGACGCCCCGCAGCCCACCCTGGCCGACCTCGACGGGCTCCTCACGAACGTGCGGGACGCGGGTCTCGCCGTCGACAAGGTGGTGACGGGCGCGGTACGTGAACTCCCGCAGGGCGTCGAGCTGTCGGCGTACCGGATCGTGCAGGAGGCGCTCAGCAACACGCTCCGGCACGCGCCGGGCGCCAGCGCACGGGTCGAAATCGGTTACGTGCTCGGCGGGTTGGGCCTTCGGGTCGTCAACGGCCCCGCTGCGGAGGTGTCGTTCGTGAAGCAGACTCCGACCGAGGGCGCAGGCCAGGGCCTCACGGGGATGCGCGAGCGCGTCGCCATGCTGAACGGCGCGATGACGACGGTCCCGGCCGCCGACGGGGGCTACGAGGTCACGGTCTTCCTCCCGGTGGCGAGCACCACGGGCGAGGACGGAGAGGGAGCATGAGCCCCGCCCGTATGATCCGCGTGCTGGTCGTGGACGACCAGATGATGGTCCGTGAGGGCTTTTCCGTACTGCTGAACGCGATGCCGGACATCGAGGTCGTCGGCGAGGCGGTGAACGGCCGGGAGGCGGTGGACCGGGTGCGTGAACTCGCCCCGGACGTCGTCCTGATGGACATCCGGATGCCCGAACTGAACGGTATCGAGGCGACCCGGGAGATCGTCGCGGCGGACGCCACGGCGAAGATCCTGGTGCTGACGACGTTCGACCTCGACGAGTACGTGTACCAGGCGCTGCGGGCGGGCGCGTCGGGCTTCCTGCTGAAGGACGCCTCCGCACGCCAACTGGCGGACGGGGTAAGGGTGGTGGCCGCCGGTGAGGCGCTGCTCGCCCCCTCGGTCACCCGGCGCCTGATCACGGAGTTCTCGAAACTCGCCGAGGCGCCGCGCTATCTGCCGGGCGCGCAGGCGGCGTACGGCGAGCTGACCGATCGGGAGACCGAGGTGCTCGTGCTGATCGCGCAGGGGCTGTCGAACGTGGAGATCGCCGGGCGGCTGGTGGTCGCCGAGTCGACGATCAAGACGCACGTCAGCCGCATCCTGGTGAAACTGGGCCTGCGGGACCGTACGCAGGCGGCGGTGTTCGCGTACGAGGCACGACTGGTGACGCCGGGGTGACATGGGAACGGGGCAGGGTGGGCGACATGGGTACGGGACAGGGTGGGTGACGTGGGAACGGGGCGAGGCGGGTCATCTGCGCCCGAGGTAGACGCGCAGCGCCCGCTGCAGCATCCGGCCCTGGCTGCCCACCGGTAGTTCCCACTCCCCGAGGTACTCCACGGGTCGGCCGCCGGCGCCCGTCTTGAAGCGGAGCCGGCCGAGGAGGCGGTCCTCGGTGAGGGCGGGGGTGATGGAACGCAGGTCGTACGTCTCGGCGCCCGCCGCCCGCGCGTCGCACAGCATGCGCCACAACAGGGCGCTGCTGGGCCGCAGTTCGCGTCCCAGACGGCCGGACGCGGCGTACGAGTGCCAGACGCGGGAGCCGACGCTGATCATGAGGGCACCGGAGAGCACCTGACTGTCGCACTCGGCGAGGTAGAGGCGGAGCCGGTCGTGGTCCTCCTCGTTCAGGGCCCGCCACATGCGCCGGAAGTAGTCCGATGGGCGTGCCTTGAAGCCGTCGTGGGCGGCGGTCGCGGCGTACAGGCGGTGGAAGTCGGGCAGGTCGGCGTCCGAGCCCCACAGGACCCGGACGCCCGCCCGCTCGGACGTGACCAACGACTGTTCCCAGTGCGGGGCGAGAGCTTCACGAAGGTCGTCCACCGAGCGCCCCGCCAGTGGGATGTGGCAGCCGAAGCGCGGCTGGCCCAGGCCGAAACCGCTGCCGTCGTCCTCCGCGCACGGCCGCCACCCGAGCCGCCGCAGCCGCTCCCCGGCGTCGAGGGCGCGGCCGTCGATCTCCGCCACGGGAAGATCGTGCAGATGTCGTACGCCGGGGTCGGCGAGGCCCGCCGTGACGGTGGCCGCGTCCCACTGGCGTACGACCAGGGGTGGTCCTATCCGTACCGAGAACGCCCCGATCCGCTCCAGGTGGGCGACGAGCGGGTCCAGCCAGCGTTCCAGCCGCGGGGCCCGCCAGTCGATCGCGGGTCCGTCGGGAAGGTACGCGAGATAGCGCCGGGTCCCCGGCAGTGGCCGGTACAGGACGAGCGCCGCCGCGACCATCGCCCCGCCCACGGGCATCGCCTCGTCCTCGAACCAGCCGACGCTCTCCGGCAGCCAGTCGGGCTTCACGCCGCCCCACTCGGGGATCTGGAGATGGCTCGCGTCGGGAGACAGCAGCAGATGGGCCAGATGCTCCTCCCGCGTGATCTCCCGCACGTACAGGCTGGTCATGGGTGGGTACTCCTGTTCGGGGGCGGCCACCCTAAGCCGGGGATCACCGGGCGGGTCAAGAGCCCGCGGGAGAAGGTTCGCCGACGGGGAGCCGAACTCCGCCCTCCGGCGGCCCGCGTCGCCGTACGGTGGGACGTCCCTGGTCAGATGGGGGTGGCTCGGGCTAGCGTCCGTGCATGGCAGCTGCTTTTGACCTCGCTTTCGACCCCTGGGACCCGGCGTTCGTCGCGGACCCGTACCCCGCGTACGCCGAACTGCGGGCTCGGGGCCGGGTCGTGTACTACGAACCCACGAACCAGTGGCTGGTCCCGCACCACGCGGACGTCTCGGCGCTGCTGCGCGACCGCCGCCTCGGCCGGACCTACCAACACCGCTTCACCCACGAGGACTTCGGCCGCACGGCGCCCCCGCCGGAGCACGAGCCGTTCCACACCCTCAACGACCACGGCATGCTGGACCTGGAGCCGCCGGACCACACGCGCATCCGCCGTCTGGTGTCGAAGGCGTTCACTCCGCGCACGGTGGAAGGCCTGAAGCCGTACGTGGAGCAGCTGGCGGGCGACCTGGTGTCGGCGCTCGTGAAGGCGGGCGGCGGCGACCTGCTGACGGACGTGGCGGAGCCGCTGCCGGTCGCGGTGATCGCCGAGATGCTGGGCATCCCGGAGAGCGACCGGGCGCCGCTGCGACCCTGGTCGGCGGACATCTGCGGCATGTACGAGCTGAGCCCGTCCGAGGAGACGGCGGCGAAGGCGGTACGGGCGTCGGAGGAGTTCACGGAGTATCTGCGGGACCTGATCGCGGCCCGCCGCGAGAAGCCCGGCGAGGACCTGATCTCGGGCCTGATCGCCGCGTACGACGAGGGCGACCGGCTGACGGAACAGGAAATGATCTCGACGTGCGTGCTCCTGCTCAACGCGGGCCACGAGGCGACGGTCAACGCGACGGTGAACGGCTGGTGGGCGCTGTTCCGCAACCCGTCCCAGCTGTCGGCGCTGCGCGCGAACCCCTCCCTGATCCCCTCCGCCGTGGAGGAGCTGATGCGCTACGACACCCCGCTCCAGCTCTTCGAACGCTGGGTGCTGGACGACATCGAGATCGACGGCACGGTGATCCCGAGAGGCAGCGAGGTCGCCCTGCTCTTCGGCTCCGCCAACCACGACCCGGAGGTGTTCACCGACCCCGCCTCACTGGACCTGACCCGCACGGAGAACCCGCACATCTCCTTCAGCGCGGGCATCCACTACTGCATCGGCGCACCGCTGGCCCGGATCGAACTGGCGGCGTCGATGGGCGCGTTGCTCAAGGGCGCGCCGGGACTGCGCCTGGCGGCGGAACCGGCCCGGAAGCCGAACTTCGTGATCAGGGGGCTGGAGGGCCTGAGCGTCGATCTCTGAGCCGGGCGCCGAGTCCCCGTGCGACCGCCCAGGCGACGAGCCCGGCGGCGGTCCCGGCGAGGAACAGCAACGGCAGCTCGGCGTAGAAGACACTCCAGTCGGGTCCCTGCTCGAAGCGCCGGACCCGCCCCTGAGCCCTGACGGCCCACACCGTGAGCCCGCCGCCCACCCCGAGGGCGACGGTCAGACATCCTGCGACGGCCTGCGCGCGTTGTCCCATGTCTGCGAGGGACGCGCCTGCGGAGGTGAAGGTTCCCCCGGCTCGGCACACGAGGACTGCTCCCGGGGCTGCGGTGGTCGCTGTTCTACGTCGCCATGTCCCGTCGCCGCATCCCCGCCAGCCCCGCGGCCACCAGCACCACCGCGACCCCGGTCAGGGCCAGCACCGGCCCCCAGGCCATCGCCCCGCCCGGCAGTTTCGGCAGATGCCCGAACGGTGACAGGTCCAGCACCCCCTGCGGCACGTCCAGCGCCGGGCCGATCCAGCCCACCAGCAGCGCGAACCCGGCAACACCCCAGGCTCCGAGGGCAAGTTGGGGCGACAGTCCGTACAGCAGGACCGCCAGTCCGCCCAGCACCCACACCGCCGGGACCTGTACCAGGCTCGCCCCCAGCACCGGGCCGAGGTCGTCGCCGTATCCGAGGGCCAGGCCCAGGCCGCTCAGCAGCAGGATCCACGCCGCGCCGCCGAAGGCGATCACCAGGTGGCCGCCGGCCCAGCGCAGTCGTCCCACCGCGTTGGCGAGGATCGGCTCGGCCCGTTGTGACGTCTCCTCGGCGTGCAGCCGGAGTACCGACGCGACGACGTACAGCGCCGCCACCATGCCGAACATGCCGGCCATCGTGGCGAGGAACGCGTTCTCGATGCCGGACTGGCCGCCCATCCGCTCGATGATCTCCCGGGTTCTGGCGTTGTCGCCGACCAGGTCCGCCGCGCCCTTCGTCAGCCCGCCGAAGGCGACCCCGGCCGTGAAGAACCCGATGCTCCAGCCGAGGACCGTGCCCCGTTGCAGGCGCCAGGCCAGCGCGCCCGCAGTGCGCAGGCGGCCGGTCGCCGGTCCCGGCCGGGTCGGGAGGAAGCTCATGCCGACGTCCCGGCGGCCCGCCAACTCGTAGGCCAGCCAGCCCTGTAGCGCGGTCGCGGCCACGAACAGGCCCAGCACCCACCACCGTTCGTCCGCGAAGGGCCGGACGTTCTCCAGCCAGCCGATGGGCGAGACCCAGGTGAGCGGTGACGAACCGTCGTTCGTCGCGGAGTCGCCCGCCGCGCGCAGCACGAACGCCACGCCGAGCAGGCCGCCCGTCAGGCCCTTCGCCAGTCGCGCGCTCTCCGTGAACTGCGCGACGATCGCCGTGAGGGTGGCGAAGACCGCTCCCACGCCCCCGATGCCCAGACCCAGCGCCAGCGCGCCCGACGCGCCCCGGCCTGCCAGGCCGCCCGCGATCAGCAGCGCGAGCACGGTGTCGGCGACCAGGGCGGTGAGCAGGGCCGCCGTCAGAGGGGCGCGGCGGCCCACCATCGCCGACGAGATCAGTTCCTGGCGTCCGCTCTCCTCCTCGTCACGGGTGTGCCGTACGACGACGAGCAGGCTCATGATGCCGGCGAGGATCGCCGCGTAACCGCCGATGCGCCAGGCGGTCAGACCGCCGATCGAGTCGCTGAACACCGGGCCGTACGTGGCCCGCAGCGAGCTGTTGGTGAACAACTGGCGGGCGATGTCCGCGCGTTCGGCCGGGGTGGAGTACACGCTCTCCAAGGAGCCCGGGAGGGAGAGGACCATGAGGGCCGTCACCGCGACCCACACTGGGATCATCACCCGGTCGCGCCGCAGGTTGAACCTCAACAGCGTGCCGGTGCCCGCCAGTTGGCGCGCGCCTCCGGACCGTACGGCGAAGGGTGTCGTGGTGCCTGTGGTCGTGGTCGTCGTTGTGGTCATCGCGGGAGCTTCTCCTCGGCCGGGGCGTCCGGGGCGTCCTGGTAGTGGCGCAGGAACAACTCCTCCAGCGTCGGCGGCGTCGACCTCAGCGAGCGGACGCCCGACTCGGTGAGTGAGCGCAGTACCGCGTCCAACTTGTGGGTGTCGACCTGGAGTTGGACCCGTTGTCCTTGTACGTCGAGGTCGTGGACGCCGGGCAGGTGGGCCAACCCGTTCGGTGCGCCCGCGAGTTCCGCCGTGATGCTTGTCCTGGTGAGGTGGCGCAGGTCGGCGAGGGAGCCGCTCTCGACGGTCCGGCCTTTGCGGATGATGCTGACCCGGTCGCACAACTCCTCGACCTCGCTGAGGATGTGGGAGGAGAGCAGGACCGTACGCCCCCTGTCCCGGGCCTCTTCCACGCAGGCCTGGAAGACCTCCTCCATCAACGGGTCGAGCCCTGAGGTCGGTTCGTCGAGGATCAACAGGTCCACGTCCGACGCGAACGCCGCCACCAGCGCCACCTTCTGGCGGTTGCCCTTCGAGTACGTCCGGCCCTTCTTGGTCGGGTCCAGCTCGAACCGTTCGATCAGGGCGGCGCGGCGCGACGGGTCGAGGCCGCCGCGCAGCCTGCCGTACAGGTCGATGACCTCGCCGCCGGAGAGGTTGCGCCACAGGGTGACGTCGCCGGGGACGTAGGCGATCCGGCGGTGCGCCTCGACCGCGTCCGCCCAAGGGTCCCGGCCCAGGATGCGTGCGGTGCCCGAGTCGGCGTGCAGCAGGCCGAGCAGGACGCGGATGGTCGTGGACTTGCCGGAGCCGTTGGGGCCGAGAAAGCCGTGCACTTCGCCGGTCTCCACGGTCAGGTCGAGACCGTCCAGGGCGTGTGTCCTGCCGAACGACTTGTGGAGTCCGGATACCTCGATGGCGGGGCTGACCTTCGTCATGTTTCCGAACGTACGCTTACTTCAGAAATTTGTGAAGTTAAGGAAGTGTGTGAAATGACAGTTACACTTTACGGATGACGGAAACCGGTGCGGGCGAGAGTGTGGCGGGGCGGGATCCCGAGGCGGTGTCCCGGTTCGTCGAGGGCTTCGCCGCCCAGCTCGTCGACGCGGGGATGCAGCGCATGGCCGCCCGCGTCTTCGCCGCGCTGCTCGCCTCCGACGCCGGCGCCCTGACCTCGGCGGAACTCGGCGAGCAGCTCCAGGTCAGTCCGGCCGCCGTGTCCGGCGCGGTGCGTTACCTGTCCCAGGTGCACATGGTCTCGCGGGAGCGTGAACCCGGCTCGCGGCGTGAGCGCTACCGGGTGCACAGCGACCAGTGGTACGAGGCGCTGACCAACCGCGACGCCATCCTCAAGCGCTGGGAGCAGACCCTGAGGGTGGGCGTCGACAGCCTCGGCGCCGAGACCCCCGGCGGCCGACGCATCTCGGAGACGCTCGCCTTCTTCGAGTACATGCAGGGCGAGCTCACCCACCTGATGGACCGCTGGCGCGAGGAGCGCGCCAGGACCTTTGGCCAGGGCAGCTGACGCTCATCACTTTGCGTCGGGGGCCCCGGCCGGCGCGCCTTCCTGGCCGGGACCAAAGCCGGGGAGCTCGGCCTCTCCGTACAGAGCCGGCGCGGTGGGAAGCTGTCCGATCCGATCCGGGTTGGCTCCGCGCGAGCTAAGTGAGCGTCTCGACGTTCGCGTGATGCCCTGGCACGCCCACGAGCTTGCTGTCCGTGGTGACAAGAGGGCAGCCGAGTTCTTCGGCGAGAGCGAGATAGAGGGCGTCGCCGGTGTAGGCGTTGTCACGCAGCTCCCACACGCGTGGAAGGAGGTCGGCGAGGGGGATGCGCCGGATCGGCAATTCGGTGAGGGCCTCCATGGCCGCTCCCGCACGCTCTTCAGTCAGCTCACGGCGCACGTACAGGCGGCGGATGACCTTCGCCACCTCGAAGTCGAGGTGTGCCGGGGCGCACAGGGCATCCGGAAGGAAGTGGGCGCGGACGGTTCCCGTATCCAGATGACGCCCGACATACGTGGCGTCGTTGGCGAGGCGCGTCGCGACCTTGACCCGGAGATCCCGGGAGTCGGTGAGGAGTTCGACGACGCGGCCCGCGAGCGGTGGGGCGGCCTGGAGCTTCACCAGCGTGATGCCATCGACTACCTGGCCGGATGCGGCGAGCGGTTCGACGCGGTGTACTCGGTCTTCGGCGCGGTGTGGTTCACCGACCCCGACGCCCTGTTGCCGGCGGTCCGGGACCGGCTCTCCCCGGGCGGGACTTTCACGTTTTCCCAGCGGCCCGCGATCGAGGGCTGTTACGGCTGCCAGGCGTCGTACATCAACCGGCACGACGACCCCGAACCGCTGGTCGTCAAGCGCTGGGACTACACCCGGGAGACCTGGGCCGAGCGCCTGAGGACAAACGGGTTCACCGACGTGACCGCGGAAGTGATCCCGGCCCCCGAGGGAAACCGCAGAACCGGAACACTCCTGGTGCGTGCCGCCCGTTGCTGAGGCAGTCCCGCAAGGAACTATCGGTCGGGCCCCCGACCGAACCGCACCACGAGCCCCCGGCACCAGGGCTGACGCAGGTGCGGTGCGTCGGTCCCGGCCGAGGGTGTGCTCAACTCGCGCCTCAACTCCCGTACCGTCAACGCTCCTTCGTCTCCTCCAGCACCGTCCGCCCCAGCAGCGCGTACCGCTCGGGGGCGAAGTGCTTGAGGTAGGTGGCGTAGCCGATGCTGGCTGCCGCGATCAGCGCGACCAGCCATGGTGTCGACCTGAGGACCAGTGAGCCCGACTCCGTGCCCGCCGCGACGACCATCTTGGACACCAGCAGCACCACCACCGCGAGCATCGCCACGCCGCCGATGAGGGGGGCCGTGAACGTGCGGAACCAGTGGCGGCTCTCCGGGTGGTTCTTGCGGAAGTAGGCCAGGACCGCGAAGGAGCAGACGGCCTGGACGGCGAGGATCGTCACGTGACGGGCGACAGGGAGCCGGGTTCGGCGCCGTGTTTCAGGACAGGAAGCGGCCGTAGGGGCCGTTTCGTATCCCGTTCTTCTGCTGCTCGTCGAAGTGGCAGTTCGGGTAGTCGTAGAACGAGGCGGACATCGGTGTGCCGTCGGTGCGCGAGGAGTCGGGCAGGCCGAAGGCGTGACCCAACTCGTGCACCATGCCGCCGTACCACCGGTTCATCGCACCGTTGGTCCCGGCGGCGCCGTCGGCGTCATGCCCGCTGAGGATCACCCAGCCGCCGCCTCCACCGCCACCGGAGACGCCCGCCTTCTCCGCGCTGATCTCGCCGACGCACAGCCAGCGCGGGTCCGGGGATCTGAGACCGAACCTGGTCAGCAGTTCCTGCTGCATGTTGAAGACCACCCACCAGTACTGTTCGCCGCCGTTCGCCGTGTTCTCGTACCAGGACCGGGGATGGTTTCCCTGGACTACCTCCACGGCAGGGTTGTTCAGTTTGAACGTCGTGCCGAGTTCCTGACGGTAGTAGCGCTGCGACTCCTGCATCACGCTGGTGATGCCGTTGGGGTACCGCGAGTCGTTCGCCACGTCCGTGGGCCTGAGCCAGAACACCCGCACCGTCCCGGTCGGCGGGTCGGCGGCCAGTCGCTCCGCCGAACCCGTCGCCGCCTGAGCGGTGCCACCGAGTGGTCCGGACCCGAGCGCTGCGATCCCGCCTGCCGTCGCAGCCAATACCGCGCGCCGTGTGAACGTACATCGTTCCATCGGCCAGCCTCCCTTTTAGGGTGCGGACATGACAAGTTCAACTTTCGGACAGCGTGCGGTATCTCGACAGTCAGGTACAGGTGATATCAAGCCGTAATTAAGAAGGGTGTTGAGATCCTTTGGAGTGTGGGTTAAGGGGCCCGATCGGCGGCCTGCGCGCTACCCCGGCAACGTGAGCCCCCACGCCCCCTCCCGCACCACCCACGTCCGCCGCCGCACAGGCCCACTCACCAGCCCCGCATCCGCCCGGTACCGGAAATCCGCCCCCGACACCGTCACCCGCGACCCCACCGCCACCAGCGGAGACGCCTCCGCGCCCACCGACACCGGACGGACCTCCACCCGTACGTCTCCGGACCTTCCCGGGGTCAGGGTCACCGTCTCCACCGGCTGGTCCAGGTCGACGAGGGTCACCCCGTCCACCTCGACGCGCAGCCGCGACGGCCCGAGGCTGCCCGGTACCGGGGCCATCCGGGGACCACGCGCCCCTCGGACGGGCCGTGCCGCCAGGGTCCGTACCAGGGACTGGCAGGTCCGCAGCCAGGGATGGGACGCGGCCCCGGCGGCCTCCTCGGCCTCCAGCTCACCGGCGTCGTCGGCCGGCCCCCGTAGCGACGGAATGCGCACCGCGCCCACCACCACGCCGTCGCTGTCGTCCACGAGAAGGTCCAGCCGGCGTTCGGCGCCCTCCAGGACGGCCCGTGCCGCCGCCACCGCACCCATGGGCACACCCAGCGAACGGGCCAGGGACAGGACACCGATCGCCCCCACCGGGACGACGGACAGCGCACATCCGGCCAGCTCCCGCTGCCGGTGCAGCAGGGCCACCGTACGCAGCAGGGCCCGGTCGTCGCCTATCACCACCGGCCTGCGGGACCCTCTCCTGGCCAGTGCCCGAGCGAATTCCTCGGGCCCTTCCGGGAGGCACACCTTTGTCCTCGCACCCGCGCTGAGCACGTCTTTCGCGATTCGTACAGACTCGCCGTCCGTCCGCCGGGCGACCGGGTCGATGACCACGAAAAGCTGGTCGGAAGTCGCCACCTCGGTCATGCCTCGCTTCCTCGGGTAGCATCTTTGTGCAAGAGCCCCTTGCGCTATTGCGCCAGGGGCTTGGTCTATTCCGGGGCATCCGGGTCCGACAGGTTGCGGCCGACGATGGTCGCCGGTGTACGAGGCATGAGCCGTGAGCTCAGACGCGTACGCCCCTGGCCTTGGACATGCCCCGCCCGGAAGGGGTGTACGCGCGTGCCCGCACTTGTGCTGCTCGGTGCTCAGTGGGGTGACGAAGGTAAGGGGAAGGCCACAGACCTGCTTGGCGGGTCTGTGGACTATGTGGTGCGCTACCAGGGCGGCAACAACGCCGGCCATACGGTAGTCGTGGGCGATCAGAAGTACGCCCTGCACCTCCTCCCTTCCGGAATCCTCACACCTGAATGCACTCCCGTCATCGGCAACGGCGTCGTCGTCGACCCGTCGGTCCTGTTCTCCGAGCTGAACGGGCTGAACGAGCGAGGCGTCGACACGTCCAAGCTCCTGATCAGCGGTAACGCTCACATCATCACCCCGTACAACGTGACCGTCGACAAGGTGACGGAACGCTTCCTCGGGAAGCGGAAGATCGGCACGACGGGCCGAGGCATCGGCCCGACGTACGCCGACAAGATCAACCGGGTCGGCATCCGGGTCCAGGACCTCTACGACGAGTCGATCCTGACGCAGAAGGTCGAGGCGGCGCTGGACGGCAAGAACCAGCTCCTCACCAAGGTCTTCAACCGCCGCGCGATCGAGGTCGACCAGATCGTCGAGGAACTCCTCACCTACGCGGACCGCCTCAAGCCGTACGTCGCCGACACCGTCCTGGTCCTCAACAAGGCCCTCGACGACAACAAGGTGGTCCTCTTCGAGGGCGGCCAGGGCACGCTCCTGGACATCGACCACGGCACGTACCCCTTCGTCACGTCGTCCAACCCGACGGCGGGCGGCGCCTGCACGGGTGCGGGCGTCGGCCCGACGAAGATCAGCCGGGTCATCGGCATTCTCAAGGCGTACACGACCCGCGTCGGCGCCGGCCCGTTCCCGACCGAGCTCTTCGACGAGGACGGCGCCGCGCTGCGCCGTATCGGCGGCGAGCGGGGCGTCACCACCGGCCGTGACCGGCGCTGCGGCTGGTTCGACGCGGTCATCGCCCGCTACGCGACCCGCGTGAACGGCCTGACCGACTTCTTCCTCACCAAGCTCGACGTCCTCACCGGCTGGGAGGAGATCCCGGTCTGCGTGGCGTACGAGATCGACGGCAAGCGCGTCGAGGAACTCCCGTACTCCCAGAGCGACTTCCACCACGCGAAGCCGATCTACGAGACCCTCCCCGGCTGGTCGGAGGACATCACGAAGGCCAAGTCGTTCTCGGACCTCCCGAAGAACGCCCAGGCGTACGTGAAGGCGCTGGAGGAGATGTCCGGCGCACCGATCTCAGCGATCGGTGTCGGACCGGGCCGCACGGAGACGATCGAGATCAACTCGTTCATCTGACACAGAAAACCAGAGGTGGGGCACCCCGTACATGGGGGTGCCCCACCTTTGTTTTCTGGTTTCGGAGTCAGCTTTCGGCCGAGGGGGCCTGGAACCCGGCGGTGTCGAGTTCGCAGCCGAATGGGTCGGGGATGTAGAGCTTCTCCCCGAACGGCTTGGTGAGCCGGGATCTGTAGCCCTTCGCGTAAGGCTCCAGGAACAGGCTGGCCTCGTCCTTCTGCATGTCGAGGACCAGGTAGACGGGGACACCCGCCGCGCCGTACACCTCGACCTTGTCGGTGAGGTCGTCGTCGCGGGTGGAGGGGGAGTTTAGCTCGGCGACGAAGGAGAGGCCTTCTCCGTCGAGGCGGTTGCTGTCCGTCTCCAGCGTCCGCTCGTGTGCGGCGTAGATGTCCGGTCCGTAAGCGCGCTCGACGCCCGGGAAGACGAACAGAAGGGGCGAGGAGTCGATGAGGTGGCCTTCGCCGAGGTAGTCCTCAAGCTGCCGGCGCACCAGTTTCATCACGCGGGAGTAATACCCCTTCGACCACGACGACACGACGATGTTCCCCTTGATGATCTCGGCCCCGTAGCCGTCCGGCACGCCCAGCTCGTCGACTTCAGCAGGTCCTCGAAGCCGGGGGTCTCCGTGCCGCTCATCGTGATCGGTCGCTCTGTCACCGACGTCATGATGCGCCTTTCACCCGAGACCTGACCAGCTGCCACTCAGCGTAGTCACGCGTGTGCTGTGCGGCAGCTGGTTGTCTCATCTGCTCACGACGTGAAGATGAAGTACTTCCACGCCCCGTGCGTCGTCGCGTTCACGTTGTCGCCCGCTACGCCGTCGACGTACGACGAGCGGATACGGAAGCGGTAGCCGATGTCGTGCGTGCCGCCCAGTTCCACGCGGGAGACGCCGGACGGGTCCAGGTCGAAGTCCTGGGAGCCGCCGTCGAACCAGGTGCCCTCGTAGAAGTACTGGATCTGGAGGCGCTGCTGGCGGTGCGGGTACGCCGTCATGGACGTCGTGAACAGCGGGGTCGTGGCCTGGTGGAAGTAGGCGTACGTCTGGCCGTACACGTTCTTGTTCTTGTACTGGCGGCTGATCGACGTCGACACCTTGACCCTGGTGTAGACCGTGCTGGCGACCGTCTTGGGCGCGTAGCGCGCGTCGCCCGTGAACCGTGCCGTCAGGCGGGTGTCGCGGGTGAGCTTGTACGTGGTCGAGAAGTCGCCGTTCCCGTTGACCGTGCCGGCCTTGACCAGCTTGTTGGGCCGGTCGGAGCCGTACGGGTCGGCCCAGATCTCGACCTTGCGGTTCTTGTACGTCTTATCGAGGTGCGCCGTGAACTTGACGCTCTTCGCGTAGTCGTACGTCTTCGTGTTGTTGGAGAGACGGATCGAGGTCGCCGCGCGCGAGACGTCGACCGTGTCCGAGCCGGAGGACGCCAGGTGGTCGGCGTCGCCCGCGTACGACAGCACGTACGTCACCTTGCCGCCGGCCGGCGGGCTGTTGGTGAAGGAGAGCGTGCCGTTCGCCGCGACCGTCGCCGTGCCGATCTTCCGGCCGCTCGGGGCGTCCAGGTCCTTGCGGGTGATCGTCACCTTGCTGCCCGCCGGGAGGGCCACCTTGCTGGTGACCTTGCCCTTGACCGTGAGCTTCTTCGCGCGGTCGGACTTCACCGGGGCCGTGACGGAGACGCTGGTGACGGCCTTGGTCGGGTTGTTGAGGACGCGCAGCTCGTACGTGTTGCCCTGCCCGGCCGTGACCGCGAACAGCCGGGACCTGTCCGGCGCCCAGCCGAGCCCCGCCGTGGCGAGGTTGCCCGTGCCGGTGCCGTTGATGAAGTCGTAGTCCCGGACGGAGGCGGCGCGGTTCGGCTTGTAGATGTGCAGACCCTGGCCGAAGGACGTGTCGTTGCCCGCGGCGACGGTGCCGTCGGGGGCGACGGCCACCGCGTTCGCGTACCCCGGGTCGTCGGCGTACTTGCCGTCCGCCGTGAGGTCGGAGGTCTTGAACACCACGTGGTTGGACGGGTCCTGGGCGGCGGCGACGACCCGCCCGCCGTCCGCCGTGACCGCGAGGTCGCGCAGCTCGCTGCCCGGGACGGTCTTGCGCGCGGTGGCGGTCGCGGTGCCCGAGGAGACGTCGTACACGCCCAGCTCGGTCCAGGCCAGGCCCGGGAGGCCCACGACCAGGCTGCCGGAGCCCGGAGCGGCGTCCAGCCGGGGAGAGGCGCTCCAGGGCTTGGCCGCGTCGGCTTCCAGCGTGACCTTGTGCTCCGGGTCGGCCAGGTCGACCGAGCCGATGTTGCCGGTGCCGGCGGCGCCGTATCCGAACCAGAGCTTGCCGCCGGCGAGGGCCACGGAGCGCGGGTTGACGTCACCCGTGCCGTACCGTGCGGACTCCGTGGCCGTGACCGTGTCGATGGCGAAGATCGCGTCGCCGGTGTCGCCGACGCCGTCGGGCACCGCCGCGTAGACCGTGCGGGAGTCGGCCGAGAGCTCCAGGCCCGTGACGCCGCGCAGACCGGACACCTCCGCGACGAAGTTGCCCCGGTAGTCCGTGACGAGGACCCGGTCGCTGGCCGGATCGCTGACGAAGACCCGCTGGTGGACACCGTCCACGACGATGTCACCGAACGAGACGATGCCCAGGTCCCGCTGGTCGTCCGCCATGGCGTTGCTCGCGACGCCGGTCGTGAGCGCGACGGAACCGAAAGTGAGTGCGACCGCGAGCGCGGTCGACAGAGTGCGTCTGTGCACGATTGTTTCGAACCCCCCGGTACGAAAGTGCCCCGGAGTGGGGCCACTTGGCCTCTGTGTAGAGACGGTGAAGAGCAGGGTAGGTCATAGCACTGACACAAGGTGCACAGGGGTTTAACGGGGCGCGTGGGATCCCCTCCTTTCGCTGGAATTGACCGGGACATGGCCTGTCATGGCCTGTTCTTGGTTCCTGGGCGACGAGTGTGCGACCACGATCTACGCGTGTAGCCACCCGTCTGTCGCCCTCAGTCACGCCTCAGTCACCCCGCAGCCAGCCCCCAGCCGTCCCAGTTGCCCAGGAGTTCCCTCATGCCCATCTCGCCCATGAACCGCCGCCAGTTCATGCACAAGTCGGCCGTCACCGGAGCCGCCGTGGCCGCCGCCGGAACCGTCGCGGCAGCCCCCGCGCAGGCCGCCGACCGCGCCGCCGGCGCGCACTGCAAGCCGCCCCGCACCTGGACCTTCTCCATCCTGGGCACCACCGACCTGCACAGCCACGTCTTCGACTGGGACTACTACACGGACGCCGCCTACACCGACAAGGCCGGCAACTCCGTCGGCGTCGCCCGCGTGGCCACCCTCATCAAGCAGCAGCGCGCGGAGAAGGGCGAGGACCACGTCCTGCTCGTCGACGCGGGCGACATCATCCAGGGCACGTCACTGGCGTACTACTACGCGCGCGTGGACCCGATCGACGCAGGGAAGGGCAAGCGCGGCCCCGAGCACCCCATGGCGATCGCCATGAACGCCATGCGCTACGACGCCGCCGCCCTCGGCAACCACGAGTTCAACTACGGCATCGACACCCTCCGCAAGTTCGAGAGCCAGTGCCGTTTCCCGCTGCTCGGCGCGAACGCGCTCGACGCGAAGACGCTCCGGCCCGCCTTCCAGCCGTACACCGTCAAGCGCATCCGTGTCCCCGGGGCGCCGGACATCAAGGTCGGCATCCTCGGCCTCACGAACCCCGGGATCGCCCTGTGGGACAAGGACAACGTCGCCGGGAAGATGACGTTCACGGGCCTCGTCGAGCAGGCGAAGAAGTACGTCCCGCGGATGCGGGCCCTCGGCTGTGACGTCGTCTTCCTCACGGACCACTCGGGCCTGGACGGCAGTTCCTCGTACGGGACCGAGCTGCCGTACGTCGAGAACGCGTCGAACCTGGTCGCGGAGCAGGTGCCCGGGATCGACGCGATCCTGGTCGGGCACACGCACACCGAGGTGTCGTCCTACACGGTGACCAACAAGACGACCGGCAAGGACGTGGTCCTCTCCGAGCCGTACTGCTATGGCATGCGCCTGACCGTCTTCGACTTCGAGCTCGAACTCGTGCGCGGCCAGTGGAAGGTGACCAGCACGAAGGCGAAGACCCTCAACAGCAACGCGGTCGCCGAGGACGAGCAGATCACCAAGCTGCTCCAGGCCGACCACGATCTCGTCGTGAAGTACGTCAACACGGCTGTCGGCACGTGTACGGCGGACCTGTCGGCGGCGGAGGCGTGCTGGAAGGACGTACCCGTCATGGACTTCATCCACCAGGTCCAGATGGCCGCGGTGGCCACCGGCCTGTCGACGGCGGACGCCGCCCTCCCGCTGATCTCGGTCGCCGCGCCCTTCAGCCGCAGCGCGGACATCCCCAAGGGTGACGTCAGCATCCGCGACGTCGCCGGGCTCTACATCTACGACAACACCCTGTACGGCAAGAAGCTGACGGGCGCCCAGCTCAAGGACTACCTGGAGTTCGCGGCGAAGTACTACCACCAGGTGCCGGTGGGCACGGCCGTCGACACCGCGACGCTGACCAACGCCAACAACTTCTGGGACTACATGTACGACACGGCCGCCGGCGTCGACTACGAGATCGACATCGCCGCGGCGGAGGGGTCCCGGATCAAGAACCTCAGCTACAAGGGTGCCGCAGTCACGGCTGACCAGGTCTTTGTCGTCGCGGTGAACAACTACCGCGCCAACGGCGGCAGCGGTTACCCGCACATCGCCGCCGCCGACATCGCGTACAGCTCCACCAACGAGATCCGCCAGCTGATGATCGACTACGTGACGACGAAGGGCACCTTGAACCCCGCCGACTTCGCGGTCACCAACTGGAAGCTGACCCAGGGCGGCACGGCGGTGTTCCCGGCCTGACGGGAGGCCGGGTGACTCCGGCGGCCCTGCCTCACGGGTCGCCGGGGTCCGCCGGGGTGGTTTCGTCGATCTCAGGGGATAGGGAAACGCTTGCGTTTCGATCGGCACCCCCGTAGCTTGTCGGTACGAAACCGTTTCGTATCGATGGGAATATGTGATGACGAGCTCCCCAGTACTCCTGGCCGTCGCCCTCTCCCTCGTTTCCGCGCTCTGCTACGCCATGGCCGCCGTGGTCCAGGAGCGGACCGCCGCCGGAACGGCGAACCTGCGCGACGCGCTCGCCCGGGGCTCGTGGTGGGGAGCTGTCCTCCTCAACGCCGGCGGCGCGTTGCTGCACGTGGTGGCCCTGCGCTACGGCCCGCTGAGCCTGGTGCAGCCGCTCGGCGTACTGACCCTCGTGGTGGCGGTGCCCCTGGGCTCGCTGGCCGCCCGCCGCCGGACCTCCGGCACGCAGTGGCACGGCATGGCCCTCACGCTCGTCGGACTGACGGCGCTGCTGACCGTCACCGCCTCGGGCGGCTCGCCGGACAGCACCCTGAGTACCGCTGAGGTCCTGGCGGTCGCTCTCGCCGCCGCCTCCGTCATCGCGGTCCTCGTACGGCTGGCCTCGGGCCCCTCCTCCCACGCCGGCCTCGCCTTCGCGGCGGCCTCGGGCATCGCCTCCGGAGTCGGCTCGACGCTGGCCCAGAAGCTCGCCGTAGGGGCGGGGATGTCCTGGAGTGCGGCGCTGGTCGGGGTCCTCACCGTCGGGTTCGCGGCGGGCGGGCTGCTGCTCGCCCAGAAGGCGTACGGCAGCGGCCTCGGCGGCCCCCTCGCGCTGCTCACCCTCGTCAACCCGGTCGCCGCGTCCGCCATCGGTGTCACCCTGCTCGGCGAGGGCTTCCAATACGGGGCGACCGGCACCCTCCTCGCCCTCGCCGGAGCGACGGCAGCCGCACGCGGAGTGGTGTTGCTGAGCCGGCCCCGGCCCTTGTCCCAGCCCCAGCCCGGATCGCAGCTGGATCGTCCCGCCGGCCTCGAAGCGCGCGTGTCTCACCTGCGACCCACCCGCATCCTCACCGGCACCAGCCGGGCGGCCTGAAATGGAAGACACGAACATGACGGCGACGATGACGGCACCCACGGCGATGGTTCAGCTGCGTCCTCCGACAGTCGTACGCGCGGCCGGACTGGTGGACGTGCCGGCGGTGGTGCGCATGATCGCGTCGCCCGCACCGACGGGCTCGTGGGAGCGGACGCGGAGTGCCATGCGGCTGGTGCTGGCCCACTACGCCCTCGAAGAGGGCCGGATATGGGTGGCCATGCGGTCGGACGGCGGGCTCCTCGCGGCCGCCGTCTGGCTGCCGCCCGGCGTGGGGTCCGAGCCTCCCGACACCCGCGTCAGCAGCCTGCTCGCGCGTGAGCTGGCGACCGGCCCGGAGGACTGCCCGCCCCTGCCGATGTGGCTGAAGGACGTGGGGCCCGACCTGCCGCACTGGAAAATGTTCCTCGTCGGCGCGCTGGACGACACGAGCGCCTGGGACCACACCGTGGCCGCCGATCTGCTGGCTCCGGGCCTGCGAGCCGTCGACGACGAGGCCGCGACCGCCGTCGCGGTGACGCTGTCCCCCCGCCACGGGGACCAGTTGCGGTCCCTCGGCTTCCGCGGCCCGCGTGAGGTCCACCTCGGGCCGGGGGCGAAGGGTTGGCTGACGATCCGTCATCCAACAGGCAGGACAAGCCGGTTGAGCGGCTGAAGTTAACGGGCGGGACGTCACCGGCCCTCCGTCCCCGGCCCTCCGGCTTCGGTACCAAATCGAGGCCGCGTAGGCGAGGGGTCGGTTCCTCGGTCACTCCGGGTCCGTGGAGGTGACCGCCCAACTGCCCGCCGGTTCCCGTGTCGGGGCGAAGACGGCCCAGCGCGGACCTGTGGGGCGTGGGACGCCTCGGGGATGCCTCGGGGACGTCACGAAGTACGGCGACTTGCGCCGACACCGGCCGTCTTGGGACCGCCGCCTGTTCCGCCGGTGGCGGTGGCCGATGAGGAGGTCGGTCCCGGGTCCAGGGCGTTGCCGACGGCGGTCAGGATGTCCTCGGTGTCGGCGCCGAGCGCGCGGGCGGCGGAGGTGAAGTCGCGGGCCAGGGTGGTGAGTTGGTCGGCATCGTGGGCGTGTGGCCCGGACGGGAGCGCCGCGACCCGGGTGCCCGCGCCACGGCGGGTGCGGATCAGCTCGGCGGCCTCCAGCTCGCGGTAGGCGCGGGCCACGGTGCCTGGGGCCAGGTCGAGGTCGGTGGCGAGCTGGCGCACGGTCGGCAGACGCTCGCCCGCTGCCAGTCGGCCGGTACGGATCAGCGCGGCCAGTTGGGCGCGGATCTGCTCGTACGGCGGTACCTGGCTGGTGGTGTCGACACGCACGGCGGGGTCACTCATCGTCGAGGATCCCATCGTCGGCAGCCTCGTCGTCGACCGCCCGGGGTGCCACCACGGTGACCAGCGACCAGCCGAAGGTGAACAGGCCGAGAAGGCTCAGTGGGCTGACCACCACGACGGCGGCGGCGCCCAGCGGACCGGCGCAGGCCTCCTCGGTGAGTGCCACGAAGATCATCAGCGCGACGAGCAGCACCTGGCTCGACACCAGCAGCCCCCAGGCTCCGGTGATCGCCCAGGCGCGGTCGCGGCGCTGCTGGTCGTCGCCCTGGCCGTGAGCGATCCGGCGCAGGGCCCAGACGCAGACGGGGGTTCCGACCGCGAGGGCGGCGAACATGGGACCGCTGTAGTACAGGCCGGGCCAGGGGCCCAGGGATGTGCGTATCCCTTCGCAGGTGACGGTGATGACCCGCCCCGCTCTGTCCGCCCGGGTCGGGTCGGAGGAGGCCGTGAACGCGCCGATCACCAGCAGGGTGACGAGGGACGCCGCCTGCAGAAGAAGCAACGGCGCCATCCGGGGCGGCACTTGGTCCCGGACCAGACGCGGGGCGAGACTCGCGGTGCGTACCGCTTCCTGGGGACGCAGGGTCAGGGCGTCGCCGAGCAGTACACCACCCACCGCGCACAGGCCGAACGCGGTGATGGCGAACACGAGGGGCATCGCGATGTCACTGCTGTCCATCTCGACCAGCTGCTGCGCGACCACGATCCCGATCGCCAGACCGGACCAGCGGGCGTAGTACTCGACATGGTCGAGAAACCGGGCCTCGAGCGGGACGGTGTCGAGCATATGGAGATCCCCCCAGATCATCTTGTATCAAGCGGTGGGTACAAGATGCCTCGACCGGGATCTTGTGTCAAATGCTCAATACAAGGTGACGCGTGGAGCGACGGCTTCTGGCGCGTTCGGCATGCGGACGGTGAGCGAGTTCGCGACCCGTGGCGGTCAGTGGCCGCTGAGCATCGCCAGGACGTCGTCGTAGGTGCCGTTGGCCTGGGCGTGGCGCAGGAACTTGACGTTCTCGACGAGGATTTCCGTCGCGTCGGGCTGGGTGCGCAGGAGCGCCATGACTTCGGAGAGGAAGTCCTCCAGCGGCATGGCCTGCTCGCTGTCCTGCTGCCCCATCAAGGTGGTCCGCACCGCCGGCGGGACCAGTTCGATCACCTTGACGGAGGTGTCGGCGAGCTGGACGCGCAGGCTCTCGCTGAAGGAGTGGACCGCGGCCTTGGTGGCGTTGTACGTCGGGGTGATCGGCAGCGGTACGAACGCCAGACCGGAGCTGACGTTGATGATGACCGCGTCGTCCTTGGCCGTCAGGTGGGGGAGGAAGGCGTTGACCATACGGATGGGGCCGAGCAGGTTGGTGGTGACGGTGTCCTCGGCGACGCGCAGGGAGTCGGCGTCGAGGAGGTCTTCCGGCAGCATGATGCCCGCGTTGTTGACCAGGACGTTCACCTCCGGACAGGTGCTGGTCACTGTCTCCCGTGCGTCGGCGATCGACGTGGGGTCGGTGACGTCGAGGACGATCGTCCCGATGCCTGGGTGGTCCGTTGCGATCCGGTCGAGCAGGTCCTTGCGTCGTCCGGCGACGATCACCTTGTTGCCGGCCTGGAGGAAGCGCAGGGCCAGGCCGAGCCCGAGGCCTGAGGTGCCGCCCGTGATCAGGATCGTGTTGCCCGTGGTCTTCATGGGGATGTTCTCTCCTTCGCCGCGGGAGCCGGTGCGACCCCCGCACCGCCTACCCTGCGGGTGCCCGCGGCAGGGCGGGAGAGGAGCGCTTGTCCCAGGGACCGGCGGTCCCTCGAAGACCCGAAGACCCGGAGCCGTGGATCGGCGGTCCCTGGATGAATGGACAGGCAGCGGTCACGATGGACGGCATGGACAGAGAAGGACTGGCGGATTTTCTGCGTCGGCGGCGTGAGACGTTGCAGCCCGGCGATGTCGGACTGAGCGGTGGCCCGCGCAGGCGCACCCCGGGACTGCGCCGGGAAGAGGTCGCCGCACTCGCCGGCATGTCCACCGACTACTACGCCCGGCTGGAACAGCGGCGCGGCCCGCAGCCCTCCGAGCAGATCGCGGCCGCCCTCGCCCGCACTCTGCGCCTGACCCTGGACGAACGCGACCACCTTCTCCGTCTCATGGGGCACAGCGCCCCGGCCCGCTTCCTTCGCTCCGAGCACGTCAGCCCGGCCCTGCTGCGGGTCCTGGACCGCCTCGACGACACCCCGGCCCTGGTGCTGTCCGATCTCGCCGACACCCTGGTGCAGAACCCGCTCGCGAAAGCACTGCTCGGTGACCAGACCCGCCACACCGGTCTGGCACGCAGCGCCCACTACCGCTGGTTCACCGACCCGGCGGAGCGCGGTCACTACCCGGAGGAGGACCACCCGAGGCAGAACCGGATTCAGGCAGCCGCCCTGCGGGCCGCGCTGACCGCCGACCGCAGCGACCCCAGAGCCGCGCAGATCGTCGCCGAACTAAGCGAACGCAGCCCCGAGTTCGTCCGAGTGTGGGATCGGCACGAGGTCGCCAACCGGTTCGAGGACCACAAAACCCTCGTACACCCGGCGCTGGGCCGTATCGACGTCGACTGCCAGGTCCTGTTCACCGACAACCGCGCACAGATCCTGCTGGTGATGACCACGCGTCCCGGCACAGAGAGCCACGGGAAACTCCAACTGCTCTCGGTCATAGGAAACCAGCAGTTCACCCACTGAACCACTGACCCGCCGCCCACTGTTCCTGCCGGAGGAGCGAACTCCTGGAGCGGCACTAGTCGCGCTGAGCGGCGAACAGTTCCAGGTGGGCGCAGTTGGGGCAGCGGAAGGCGTCGATCTGCCAGTGAGGCCGCCCCATTCTCTTCGCGCCGCCCAGCGGGCCTCGCTGAAGGGCGCCTTCGATCCACCGCGCGAACCCGCGAGAGCCTTGCCCGGAGTCCTCGACGAAGCCCGGCTCCAGCCCCACGGCACCGCACTGGGTGCACCGTATGTTGTTCATCGGGGGAGTGTAATCAGTGGCTACAGGCCTGAGACGCTGGGGGGACCAAGGTGATCGCCGGGGTTCCTGGAGTCGCGGACGTGGGTGTCCGAGGGCGGCCGGGGCGTGAATTTCGCTGTCAGTCCTGGAGGTACGGATCGGGTGTGATCTGCCAGATGCTGACGAGTTCCGAGCGCGGGGTAACCATGTACACGAAGAAGCCGCCGTCCACGAACGCGTGCTTGGCGCCCTCGTCGAGGTCCTGGTAGACGGGGCCGTGCAGGTACAGCGCCTCGGCGGCGCGTACCAGTTCCTCGACCTTCTTCTCGACCTCGGCGAGGAACGCGGGCGGCGCAGCGGCCGACACCGTCTCCTCGTCCGGGACGTACTCTCACCGTCGAAGGGTTCGACTTCGCGGCGGCGACCGCCGTGGGCAAGCGCCTGCGCGTCGCGGGCGGTGCCGACGCCGAAGGCGACAAGGGGGAGGCGGACTGGAGCGGGGCGCACGTGCTGCACCTCGCCCTGCCCACCGTGGAGCGGCGTCGTGGTCGACCCGTCCTGACCCGGGTGCCCAGCCGCTACCGGGGCACCGGCATCCGTACCATCCGCGTCGTCGAGTAGAACCGAACCCTGCGGGCCCCGGGGTGCGCGTTCGCCGGATAAGCCAAGCGTGCGTGTCGGGCATATCCTGATTTAGGCAAAAGCGTGTACCCGCGCGCGTCGATCAGAAGTCGATCAGAAGAGGGTGAGTGCCATGCGCGTTCTGTTCAAGGCACAGTTCGACACGGACAAGGGCAACGAGGGCATACACAGCGGCGAGATGCCGAAGATGCTGAAGGAGACCCTGGACCACCTCAAGCCAGAGGCGGCGTACTTCGGCCCCGAGGACGGGTGCCGGACCTGCTGGCTGTTCATCGATCTGGAGGACTCCTCCCAGATCCCGGTCATCGCGGAGCCGTTCTTCAGTCAGCTGGGCGCCAGGGTCTCGTTCACCCCCGTCATGAACACCGACGACCTCGCGAAGGGTCTGTCGCAGATTCGTTGAGCGGGTCGCAGGTCGCCGGCCCGCTCAGCTCCCGCTCACTCAGCTGAAGACGATCATCGACCCCTGGGCCAGGCTCCGTGTCGCCGCCGCGTTCAGCCCCAGCCACACATGCCGTTCCCGGGCGAACGGGCTCGAGTCGAACGGGGGAGGTGCCGCCGGCTCCTCCAGCGACGTGGGCGTCAGCGGCGGGGCCGGGGCCACCGGCGGGTTCGCCGGGTCGATGCCGATCGAGGGGGCCACGAACTCCAGCTCCCTCAGCAAACTCTGGGACGAGCCCAACGGGCCGCCTCCGGCGAGGAGTTCATCGCTGGAGAGAGGATGCGGGAAGTCCACCGGGACGTACGCGCCCGCGTGGTCGTAGTGCCAGACCAGGTGCGACTGCTGGGCGGTCGCCTCGAACATCTCCAGCAACTGCTCGTAGTCACCGCCCAGTTCGCCCACCGGCGTCACCGGCAGACCGCACACCTGGAGCAGGTAGGCGCGGCGCAGGAAGTGCAGCGCGTCGTAGTCGAAGCCCGCGATCGGGGCCACGTCGCCGGACAGCCCCGGCATGTACGCGTACACCGGCACCGGGGGCAGTCCTGCCTCGCCCAGCACCCTGTCGTAGAGGGCGAGTTCCTCGGCGAAGGGATTGTCGGGGGTGTGACACAGCACGTCGACGAGTGGGACCAGCCACAGGTCACAGGCCAAAGGAGAACTCCTCGCATCGTCGCAGGCGGTGGTCAGGCACCGCGGGCAGAGCAGTCAGGGAAGCGTAATGGGTCACCGGCGGGTAGGACCCCCGCACGACGGGCCAGACACCAACAGGAACAGGTCAGGTAGGACGGACGGGCTGGGCAGGGTGGGGCCGGTCGGACGGGTCGGACGGGTCGGAAACAGGACGTAGGACGGGAACCACAGGACTCACGACCCGTCGTGCAGGTCCCATACCCACACCCCGCCCGTCCACTTACCCTGCTTGCCCGTCAACTGCTTCAGCGTCTCGCGCAGCAGCCCGTCGTTGGTCTGCGGGGCCAGCACCAGCACGCCCGCCTTCCAGTACGCGAAGTCCTTCTTGGCCTGCGCGCGCCAGTTGGGGCCGATCGTCGGTGCCACGCCCGTGTAGCGCACGTCCCGCAGCATGTTGGAGGTGAAGCGGGGCGCGGCGCCGTAGATGCCGACGCGCTCGGCGCCGTAGGGACCGTTGAAGTACCCGCCCGGCAGCCTGAAGCCCAGGTCGGCCGCCGTCTGCCAGTGCAGCGCCTCGGCGTTGCCGGGATCGGGCAGCGGCACCGGGATGAGTGACTCGCCCTTGCCGACGTACGACTTCCACGTGCCGTCCGCGATGAAGGCGGGCACGTCCGCGCGTTCCACCGTCTTCAGCGGGGCCGGGACGATCGGCAGCACGGCGAGGAGGACGGCCAGCGTGCCGAAGTACTGCGTGGGCAGCCGGCGGGTGGCCGCCAGCCGTTCCACGGCGAGGGCCACGAGCATGCCCAGCGCGGGCGCGCAGATCATCGCGACCCGGCCCTCGATCACCGACTCGAACAGCGGCCTCTTCGCGAGCAGCGCCCAGGGCCCCGGCAGCACACTGTCGGTCAGCGGGATCCGGAACTCGGGGCCCAGGGACAGGAAGGCCGCGGCGACCGCCGTGAAGGCGAGCGCCTTCACCGCCGTGCGCTCCCACATCCGTACGACGATCGCGAAGGCCAGCAGGACGAGCGGCCAGCCGTAGAAGGCGTTCTGCTCGGTGGGGTTGAGGGAGAGGGCGTTCGCCCTGTCCGCGTCGCCCGCCATGAGGGAGCGCTCGGCGAAGGAGAGCAGCGCGAGCGGGCTGTTGCCGGCGTTGTCGCCGTGCAGGACGCTCTTGTAGCTCTGCGGCCCGGCGAACTGCCAGTAGAGGGGGAACGCGACGATCGGCAGGCAGACCGCGCCCCCGATCAGCAGGCCGCGCAGCAGCGGACGCCAGGCGGCCTTCGCCAGGTCCCGGCGCAAGGCCGCGTAGGCGAGGGCGAACAGCACCATCCCCATGGCCGCCAGGAGCAGCGGTTCCTCACCGAGGAAGATCTGGTACGCCGCCATCAGGCCCAGGACCACGCCGTTGCGGGTGACCCGCTCGCCCTCGCACAGGCGCAGGGCGCGGTCGATGATCAGCGGCATCATGAAGAGGATGACGAAGTTCGGGTGCGCGTTGGCGTGGCTGACCATCGGGGGTGCGAAGGTCGCCAGGGCCGCGCCGGCGAAGGCCGCTCCCCGTTGCCGTACGACCCTTTTCCTGATCAGCCAGTACCATGCCGTCGCCGTCGCGGCGAGGCCCAGCGTCATCACCAGGGCGAGGGAGACCGCCGGGCCGGCGAAAAGCGTGACCGGGGTGAAGGGGACGGAGAGGCCGAGCAGAGCCGTGTTGGCCATGAGGTTCACGCCGTCGGGGAAGCCCTGGAGGTCGGTGAAGAGGGGGTTGTTGAAGTGCCTGACGTTGTCGGCCGTGACCGCGAAGAACCACTCCCACTGGTTCTGGTCCTGGAGGGAGTCGGGGAGGTAGCGGTGGGCCGGGTCGAGCCAGCGGCCCGCGTACAGGGCGACCGCCATGAGGAGGAAGAGGGTGACGCCGAGGAGGTCGGCCGGGCGCAGCGCGCGCGCCTTGAGGGCGGTCAGTTCGGCGAGGACGCGGGCGTAGTCCAGCGGACGTACCTTCGAGCCGGACTGGTGGGCCCAGCGGACCGGTATCTCGGCGACCGGCCAGTCCGCGCGGCGGAAGTGCTGGAGGACCTCGACGTCGATGCCCCAGCCGTTGAGCCGGGACGCGGCGAACGCCGTACGGGCGCGGTCGCCCTCGAACAGCTTGAAGCCGCACTGGGTGTCCCGTATGCCGGGGACGGCGACCCTGCGTATGAGGAGGTTGCCGGCCCTGCCGAGGAGTTCCCGCACCCGGTGCTGGTGGTGCTCGATCGTCGCGCCGGGGACGGAACGGGAGCCGATGGCCGCCGCGTGCCCCTCGGTCAGCGCCTCGTCCAGGACCGCCAACTCCTCGATCGGAGCCGCCAGATCGGCGTCGGTGACCAGGACGCGGGCGCCGCGCGAGGCGGCGACACCGAGGCGCAGGGCGTGGCCCTTGCCCCGGTTGCGGGGGCTGGTGACGAGCTGGACGCGCGGGTCGGCGAGGGCGGTGACGAGGTCGCGGGTGCCGTCTGTGGAACCGTCGTCGACGACCACCACCTCCCAGGAGCCCCAGCGGGCCTCGTTCTCCTGGAGGTGGCCGGTGATCGCGTCGAGGGTGGGGCCGAGCCGCTCCTCCTCGTTGTACGCGGGGACGACGACGGTCAGGTCGAGGGTGCCGGTGGTACGGGTGGGCGCGCTCATCCGAGGGTGCCCCCGTTGCCCGCGGTCGCCGTGACGCCGTCGTCCTTCTCCGTGTCCTCGCCTCCGCCGGAGGCCGGATCGGCGAGGTCGGGGACGGCGGGGAGGCCGGTCCGGTCGTTGGCCAGGCCTTCGATGAGGGCGAGGGAGTGCAGGTCGTACGCGTCGACCACCCGGTGCGCCTCGGCGAGCTCGCGGCGGGTCAGCGCGTCGACGACCTCGGTGTAGTCGGACCACAGCTGACCGCGCAGACCGCTCAGCCGGCGCAGGTGCTGCACGGCGCACACCCAGGTCTGGACGCGCATCCGGTGCAGGAAGTCGGTGAGGTACGGGTTGCCGAACAGGGCGCCGAGTTCGCGCCAGAAGCGCAGGTCGTAGCCGATGAGGATGTTCAGGTCCCCGGCGGCGGCGGCGCGCCGCGCCTCCTCGCCCCGGCGGCGGACACCCGCGAGGGCGGCGGCGGCCCGGGGGTCGCCGACCCGGACGAAGAAGCCGCGCGGCCCCGGGCTGTCACTGGCGAAGCCCCCCGCCCGACCACCTGCCGGACCGCCCGCCGCACCGGTTGCCGCGCCGGTCGCGAGACCCTTCGCCAGGCCGTGGAACATGCCGTCGGTGACCAGGCCGCGGGCCTCGATCATGCCCCGGAAGTCGGCGAGCGAGTACTCGTGCACGCGGAAGCCGCGGTGCTGGTCCGCCTCCAGCAGGCCCTGGGCCGACAGATCGACCAGGGCCTCGCGGACGGGCGTCGCGGAGACGCCGTACTGCTCGGCGATCTCCTTGACCGTGAACTCCTGACCCGGCTGGAGACGGCCGGCCAGCACCTCGTCGCGGAGCGCGTCCGCGATCTGCTGCCGCAGGGTGCTGCGGGTCACGGCACCGTTGCCGCTGCTGGCGGGCATGGTCGGGGCCCTCCCCCTTCACGCGTGTGGATGACTACTCGCATATGTCTACGAGCACGTCACCTTACGCGTTCGGTTTCCCGACGGACTTTCCCATGCGCTTACCCAATTACCCGCGTACGAGGGTGCCCGTTACCCCCCGTACGCGCTCCACCGGCTCCCGCCCTACCTGGCGTACTCGCCCGCCCTACGCGGTGTACTCGTCGGCGACCGACAGCGCGGCGTCCAGTGCCGCGAGCCCCTCCTTGGCCTCGGCCTCGGTCACGTTGCAGGGCGGGACGACATGGGTGCGGTTCATGTTGATGAACGGCCACAGCCCGTTCGCCTTCGCGGCGGCGCCGAACGCGGCCATCGGGGCGTTGGCCTCCCCGGCGGCGTTGTACGGGACCAGCGGCTCCCGGGTCTCCTTGTTCCGTACGAGGTCCAGGGCCCAGAAGACACCCGTACCGCGCACTTCGCCGACGCTCGGGTGCCGTGCGGCCAGCTCCCGGAGGCCCGGGCCGAGGATGTTCTCGCCGGTGCGGGCGGCCTGCCCGACGATGTCCTCCTCCGCCATCACCGTGAGCGTGGCGACGGCGGCGGCGCAGGCGAGGGGGTGCCCGGAGTAGGTGAGGCCGCCGGGATAGGGGCGAGTGGCGAACGTCTCCGCGATCGCGCCGGAGATCGCCACACCGCCGAGGGGCACATAGCCCGAGTTGACGCCCTTGGCGAAGGTCATCAGGTCGGGCACGACGTCGAACAGGTCGGCGGCGAACCACTCACCGGTCCGCCCGAACCCGGCCATGACCTCGTCCAGGACGAAGACGATCCCGTACCGGTCGCAGAGCGCGCGCACCCCGGAGAGATAGCCGGGCGGCGGGATCATGATGCCGGCGGTGCCGGGGATGGTCTCCAGGATGATCGCCGCGATGGTGGCGGACCCCTCGAAGACGATCGTGTCCTCAAGGTGCTGGAGCGCCCGCGCGCACTCCTGCTCCTCGGTCTCCGCGTAGAACTTCGACCGGTAGAGATAGGGCGCCCAGAAGTGCACGACACCGGCGGTGCCGTTGTCGGAGGGCCAGCGGCGGGGGTCGCCGGTGAGGTTCACGGCCTGCTGGGTGCCGCCGTGGTAGGAGCGGTAGGCGGACAGCACCTTGGGTCGCCCGGTGTGCAGCCGGGCCATGCGCACGGCGTGCTCGACGGCGTCGGCGCCACCGTTCGTGAAGAAGATCTTGTCCAGGTCGCCCGGGGTCCGCTCAGCGATCAGCCGGGCCGCCTCCGACCGCGCCTCGACGGCGAACGCGGGCGCGAACGTCGTCATCCGCCCGGCCTGCTCCTGGATGGCCGCGACGACCTTGGGGTGCTGGTAGCCGATGTTCGTGAAGACCAGCCCACTGGTGAAGTCCAGGTACCGCCTGCCGTCGTAGTCCCAGAAGTACGCCCCTTCGGCACCGGCGACGGCGAGCGGGTCGATGAGCTCCTGCGCGGACCAGGAGTGGAACACGTGCGCACGGTCGGCGGCCTTGACGGCCGCGCCGGCCTGGGCCAGGTCCTGGGGATTGGGCTGAGGGGTCATGCGGCGAGCGTAGGTGTCCCGGGTGAGGTCGCGGTATCGGCGACCTGTCTGGGGAATGGCGGCTGACGCGACAGGTTGTCGACCTCGCCCAAACCCGCCGCCGAGGGTAGACGGCCGGAAGGTCGACAGAAGCCCGCGCGAAGACCGCGCACAAGCGCTTGCCGCCCGATCGCCCCTCCGCACTATCCTCGGCCTGTCGCGTCGGCATCCGCGTGGGCGGGCGTACGACGTGTTTGGGGCGTTACGGGGAGGCGGCGCGGCATGCGGAAGCTCGGGGACGGCGATCCGGTGCGGATCGGGGCGTACCGGCTGGTCGCGCGGCTCGGTGCGGGCGGGATGGGGCATGTGTACCTCGCGCGGTCCGAGCGGGGACGTACCGTCGCCGTCAAGCTGGTCCGGCGGGAGCTGGCCGAGCAGGACGAGTTCCGGGACCGGTTCCGGCAGGAGGTCGCCGCCGCGCGGCGCGTCGGGGGGCACTGGACGGCACCCGTGCTCGACGCAGACACCGAGGCCGCCGTGCCGTGGGTCGCCACCGGGTACGTCGCAGGGCCGAGCCTGAAGCAGGTCGTCGGGCGGGACCACGGGCCGTTGCCCGAGCGGTCGGTGCGCGTTCTCGCCGCCGGGCTCGCGCACGCCCTCCACGACATCCACGCCGCCGGGATCGTCCACCGTGACCTCAAGCCGTCCAACGTCCTGGTCACCATCGACGGGCCCCGCGTCATCGACTTCGGTATCGCCCGCGCCCTGGAGACCGTCACCGACGGCGGCCTGACCCGCGGGGGCGCGCTCGTCGGCTCGCCCGGGTTCATGGCGCCCGAGCAGGTGCGCGGCGAGCGGGTCACCGCCGCGGCCGACGTCTTCTGCCTCGGTTCCGTCCTCGCGTACGCCGGAACGGGCGCCCTGCCCTTCGGCGCGGCCGGCAGCGGTGCCCACGCGATGATGTTCCGCATAGCCCAGGAGGAACCCGACCTGACGGGTGTCCCGGAGGGCATCGCCGGCCTCGTCCGCGACTGCCTCCGCAAGAACCCGGCGGAGCGCCCCACCCCGGAAGAGATCCTGGAACGTACGGGGGTGTCGGCGGACCCCGTCGCCGACGGATACGCGGGGGACACCTGGCTGCCGGGCGCGCTGGTCGCCCAACTCGGGCGGCACGCGGTGCGGTTGCTCGACGTGGAGACAGAGGTGGAGGAGAGGACCGGGGGTGAGGAGAAGACAGGCGGGGAGGTGGAGGCGGAGGTCGATGTCAGGGAGTCAGGCACCGGGCACCGGGACGTCAGGGAGGACCGGGGCGTCCGGGAGGGCCGGGAGGCCGGGGAGGACCGGTACGCGAGGGAGGGCCGGGAGGGCCGGGAGGGCCGGGAGGGCCGGGAGGCCGGAGAGGACCGGTACGTGAGGGCGGACCGGGAGGGCCGGGAGGGCCGGGAAGGCCGAGAGAACCGGGAGAACCGGGAGGACCGGGAGGCCAGAAAGGACCGGTACGTCAGCGAGGACCGGTACGTCACGGAGGGCCGGGGTGTCACGCCCGAGCACGCGCCGTCCGACGAGCCGCCCACTCATGCCGCCCACCGGCAGCTGCATCCGCAGCCATTCGCCGCCGCCCCCGGTTCGAGCCAGCGGCCCCCTGTCTGGCCCGGCGACCCGGCGCTCGAAGAGCCTGTCATACCGGCCGCGTGGAGCAGGACGCCCACCGAGACGCCGCTGCCCTACGCGACGGGGCGCGCGGAGACGACTGGGAGGAGAGCCCGGCTGTCGATCGGGCTCGGCGTCGCCGCACTGGTCGTCACTCTCGGGGCGGGCGCGTCCATCGCGGCCCTGCTGAACGGCGACGACGGCACCCCGCCCGCGCCCCCGACGCCCACACCGACGTCGTCCGGCGGATCGGTGTCACCGGCGGCCGGTGTCGTCCCGTCCGGCCTCCTCGGCACCTGGACGGCGTCGATCGACAGCGCCACGGGCCACAACACCCGCCGACTGACCATCACCCAGGGCGAGTTGGGCGACCGAGTGCTGATCCTGGTCGCCGACGGCCCCACCGAAACGGGCACCTACCACTGCGTCTTCGCCGCCGACCTGACCGAACGCCCCACCGGCGACACCCTGTTGACCGTCGGCCCCTCCCAGGTCACCTCCGGCGAACCGGCCTCCTCCTGCACCCCGGGCGCCGCCTCGACCCTCACCCTGCGCAAGGACGGCACCCTGAAGCGCGTAACGGCGGGCGGCGGCGGGGAGCTGACGTACGAGAAGGGGAGTTGAGGAGATCGTGGGCCTGCCGGGAGGCCGTCTCGGGCGAAACGGCGCTGGTGGCAGCGGCGTGGCCACGGTGCCCGGCTGTCTGAGGTGAAGAGGTCATCGCGCCTCCGGCGGCCGTTGTCGGGGCATGTTCGGGCGGGTTCCCGGGGCGACGCCGAAGCGGCCCTGGTGGACCGTCGCGTCCTGGCGGGGGATTCCCATGCCCGCCGACTGGATGCCCAGCGGCGCGGATCCCGTGCGGAACTCGACCATCCAGTCCGCCGTCTCCGCCCGGACCAGCTCCGTCACGTCCTCCGAGAAGCGGCGCAGCACTCCCAGGCAGCGGTCGGCCGCCTCGCTCGCCGTTCCCTCTGTCGGCCCGAGGACCTCGCGCACGCTCTCCGACGCCCAGTCGAACTGCAGCACCTGAAGGCGTCGCTGGACGGCCTGGGCGGTGGCGACGTCCCTTATCCAGCCCGAGGTGACCCCGAAGAACCGGTCGGCGGCGACGCACGCCACCGCGACCAGCATCGCCAGATACCCCCAGGGAGCGATGTCGCCCACCACCCCGGTGAGGTCGAGCAGCGGCAACGCGGCCCCGGCGATCGCCCCGAGCGCGGCGCCCGTACGCAGGGCCCGGGCGCCCCGACGTTTCCAGACCCGGTCGGCGAGATACCAGGCGGCCGTCTCCAGGGCCCCCTGCTCCACCCACCGGTACAGCTCGTCGAGGCGCGGCGCGGGCTCGCCCCAGTCGCCGAGGGGAAAGGGCCGGCCGGTGAGGTCCCCGGGCCGTGGCCCGGCGATATTCAGCCCGGCGGGGTCTTCGCTCCGCCCGTCGTGGGGCGGTCTCTGGGACGGCCCCTCGGGCTGCATCTCCGGCTGGCTCACCCGGCACTCCCTTAGCTGAGCAGACTGACCACAATCCATCACCGTGCGTGACACCGTACGGGCGCCCGCGTGACGTCTGATGCCGTTGTAAAGCTGTCGTGCCGCCCCCTTCTTACCGCCCAATGGGTGGCGATGACCAAGCTTTCGTTACTTTTCCGCTCGGAAGACTCGCTTGATCAGGTATAGGCCGACGAACGGACTCACTCGAAAGAGTGCTGGAGCGACGGCCCATCCGACCACGTAGGCTCGTGCTGAAAGCCGAATGTCGTATGCACGACGACGAACGACGAGGAGCTGATCGTGATCCCCGGTGGTGGCCAGCCCAATATGCAGCAGCTGCTCCAGCAGGCCCAGAAGATGCAGCAGGACCTGGCGAACGCGCAGGAGGAACTGGCGCGGACCGAGGTCGACGGGCAGGCGGGTGGCGGTCTGGTCAAGGCGACCGTGACGGGCGCCGGCGAACTGCGGGCCCTCAAGATCGACCCGAAGGCGGTCGACCCGGAGGACACGGAGACCCTCGCCGACCTGGTCGTGGCGGCCGTACAGGCGGCGAACGAGAACGCGCAGCAGCTTCAGCAGCAGAAGCTGGGCCCGCTGGCCCAGGGTCTGGGCGGCGGCGGGAGCGGCATCCCGGGCCTGCCGTTCTGAGGTTCGCCCCGCGCGCCCCCGGTCCCGCCTTCCTCAGGTGGGTGGCGGCCAACTACGGTACGTACAGCGGGCGCGAGGCGACCGCCGTAGCGATGACCGTCGTAACTGACCGTTGTACTGATGTACCGATGTACGGAAAGGCAGTCCGTTGTACGAAGGCGTGGTCCAGGACCTCATCGACGAACTGGGGCGGCTCCCGGGCGTCGGTCCCAAGAGCGCGCAACGGATCGCCTTCCACATCCTGCAGGCGGAGCCGACGGACGTACGGCGGCTCGCGCACGCCCTCCTCGAAGTGAAGGCGAAAGTCCGCTTCTGCGCGACCTGCGGGAACGTGGCGCAGGAGGAGCTGTGCAACATCTGCCGCGACCCGCGCCGGGACCTGACGGTCATCTGCGTCGTCGAGGAGCCCAAGGACGTCGTGGCGGTCGAGCGGACGCGTGAGTTCCGCGGCAAGTACCACGTCCTGGGCGGCGCGATCAGCCCGATCGAGGGCGTGGGCCCCGACGACCTGCGCATCAGGGAACTCCTGACCCGGCTCGCAGACGGCACGGTCACGGAACTGATCCTGGCCACCGACCCGAACCTGGAGGGCGAGGCCACGGCCACGTACCTCGCCCGCATGATCAAGCCCATGGGCCTCAAGGTCACCCGCCTGGCCAGCGGCCTCCCGGTGGGTGGCGACCTGGAATACGCGGACGAGGTCACCCTTGGCCGCGCCTTCGAGGGGAGACGACTTCTAGATGTCTGACGCCACGCTGCACGACACGACGCAGGACCCCGACGACTTCGCGGTGCAGATCGCCGACCAGGTGGAGAGCTTCCTGGTGGCCGTCACCGAGGTGGCGAAGGGCGACGAGCCGGATTTGGCGGTCCCCTTCCTCCTCCTGGAGGTCTCCCAGCTCCTGCTGGCCGGCGGCCGCCTCGGCGCGCACGAGGACATCCTCCCGGACGAGCGCTACGAGCCCGACATGGGCCCGGAACCGGACGTGGACGACATCCGCGAACGCCTCGCGCTGATGCTGGACCCGGTGGACGTCTACTCGGAGGTCTTCGACCCCTACGAGCCCCGCAAGGCTCCGGTTCCGGCCCGTATCTCGGACGACCTGGCCGACGTCATCGCCGACCTCCGGCACGGCATGGCCCACTACCGTGCGGGCCGCACCACGGAGGCCATGTGGTGGTGGCAGTTCTCCTACTTCTCCAACTGGGGCTCGACGGCGTCCGCGACCCTGCGCGCCCTGCAGTCCCTGGTCGCCCATGTCCGCCTGAACCAGCCCCTGGCGGAGCTGGACGGCCTGGACACCGACCAGGAACTCGGCGACGAGACCCTGGCGGAGGAGGCCGGCAAGGTGATGGTCGAGGAGATCGCGGAGCCGCTGGGCCTGCGCACGGTGAAGTAGCCAGGAGTACCTGACCGCCGCAGACCAGGTGGAGAGGACGGGAAGGCCCGATGAGCCAGTACAGCGGTTGGGCAGAGGTCAAAGCGCCGGATGCGGGAGAACCAGTGCTGGCTCACCGGCTACGGGAGATCCGCGAGGGTCTGTCCATCATGCGTGCCCGGGAACACTGACCTCACCTGACCTACAGCTCCGCCACCCCCAGCACCGTCCGCAACCGCCCCGCCTCCACGAACGGCGTCGTCACCGTCGGCTCGCTGTACCACCGCAACGGCCACGTGTTGCCGTCCAGTGCCGGGATCCCGATGTACGTCACGGTGCGTGATCCCTTCTCGCCGAATCGCTGTACGCCCAAAGGCCAGTTGCGCTTCCGTACCTCCCCGGGCGCGAGCAGGAAGTACATCCAGCGCAACCCGGTCACCTCGCAGACGACGGGCCCCGCGTCCCCGTCGGCCGCCTCGATGAGGTCGGCGGCGACCTGTTCCCCGCGTACGCCTTGGACGCGGATCGTGTCGAAGTGGACGCCGGACAGGCGGAGGTGGTGGCCGGCGAGGGGGACCCAGGCGGGGCGGTGGTGGGGGATCGCGTTCGTCATGGTCACACGGTGACGTGTGCCGGGCTACGCTCGGTAGCGACTGAGGTGATACACACCGGGGTGTATCAGTCGGAGGTGGCCGCTGTGTCAGTCCAGTACAACCCCAAGCCCAACCCCAACTCGCAACCGTCGCCGGGCACCTGGCGGTACAGCGGCAACCAGTTGAAACGCTGGCGCACGAAGGCGAACGTCACCCGCGAGGAACTGGGCGCCGCCGCCAACTACTCGCCGGACACCATCAAGTCGATGGAGCAGGGCGTACGCATGCCGACGCCCCGCGTGCTCGACGCGGCCGATGAGTTGTGCCGCGCGGACGGGCTGCTGAGCGCGGCGAAGGAGTACGTGAAGAGGGAGCCGTTCCCGGCGCGGGCACAGGACTTCATGCTGCACGAGCAGCAGGCGATCAGCCTCTGGTCGTACGAAGTCGCCCTGATCCCAGGGCTGTTGCAGACCGAGGCGTACGCGCGCTCACTGATCGAGAGCCGCTATCCGCCTCTGGACGAGGACACCGTGGCGGAGCGGATCGCGGCACGCATGGAGCGGCAGGCCATCCTGACGGACCGGAAGCCGCCGGTGGGCCTGAGCTTCGTTCTGTACGAGGCGGTACTGCGCAGTTCTCAGGTGGACGCCGAGCAGCTGCACCGACTGCTGATGTCGGCTTCCCTGCGCAACGTCGTGTTGCAGGTGCTCCCCTTCGAACGGGCCATCACTGCCGCGCTCATGGGGCCCATGGTGTTGCTGGAGACCCGCGAACACGAGCGACTCGCCTTCGCGGAGGGCCCGTTCGCCAGCGATCTGACGGCCGACCCGGAGGTTGTCAGCCGCGTGATGGAGCGGCTTAGCATGATCCGAGCGCAGGCTCTCAACCCCGCCGAGTCGGCCCGTTTCCTCGAACGGATGGTGGATCAGCCATGACCGAGCAGTTGCAGTGGTTCAAGTCGAGCTATAGCGACGACGAGGGCGGCAACTGCGTCGAAGTCGCGTTGGCGTGGTTCAAGTCGAGCTACAGCGACAACGAAGGCGGCGCCTGCGTCGAAGTCGCCCTACCCGCCCCCCGAACAACCGTCCACATCCGCGACTCCAAGATCCCCGCAGGCCGCGAACTGCACATCACCTCCCCCGCCTGGACGGCGTTCATCGCCGCAGCTCAGCCCGGAGCTTGAGCCTCGGGCTTCGAGCTCCTCATCTTGGTTTGGGTTGGTTTGGTTTTGTGTTCTGGGATGGTTGAAATCCAACCCAACCAACCAATTCTGTAAGCGAGTTGAGACGGCGTAACCCGAACGGGTGACGTTCCGTGATCGGCTTGCGTCGGAGCGTGAAGTCACCCTAGGTTCGCGACAAACAGACAAATAGTTCGGCCCCGGCCGGTGTCGCAAGCACCAGTGCCAGGGCCTAGACCTACGGATCGAAAAGGACTCGATCGTGGCTTACGCCAACCCTAGCCCTGCCCTGCCGTCCCCGTCCCACCCCATGGCCAACACCGGCTATGGAAAACGCGCAACGGGTGACGAAGAACCGCACGCCGACCCGGACTTCGCGCATCTGTGCCCTCGCGACCGTGAGATCGCCCTCTTCGTCGACCATCTCGAAGACGGTCACGCCATGGGCTACAAGGTGATCGCCGCCGAGCACTCGCGCTACGGACAGCAGGCCGTACGTGTCTCGATGGGCCGCATCACCCTCGCCGGCCACCTGCGCTGGATCAAGGAGCACATCACCGCCGAGGACAACTCGATGCGGTGGGTGACGCGTACGTACTGGTCGCGTACCCGCAGGTCGGCCGAGTGGTGGGCGGAGTTCGTACGGGACCGCCGAGGCAGGGACGTGACCCGCCGCTATCAGTCGGGTCTGGCCCGCGTCGAGGAGCCCGAGGACTCCGAGGGGCCTGCCGAGTCCGAGGCGACCGAGGCGCGGGCCTCGGAAGCCCTGCGACCGGAGGCGGACGGCAAGTCGGGACACGAACCGGACGAACAGCCCGCGGAGCAGCCCAGCGTCGCCTACCAGGTACTCGCCGAACTCCGCACCGCCGACACACGCCTGCCCCTGTCCGACGGCGACTGCCGTGCCCTCGAACCTCTCGCCACGGAGTGGCTGTCCCGTGGTGCGAGTACCGACGACATCACCCGAGCCCTGACCGACGGCCTCCCGGCCGACGTCACCAACCCGGGCGGACTCGCCCGCAAGCGACTGGAGAACAAGATGCCGCCGAAGAAGTCGACGCAGGGACCGCAGGCCGCCCGCCGCGCGCGGGTGACCCGCGTGATCACTGCCTGCGGCCTGTGCGACGCGGACGAGCGCACCGCGAGGATCGTCAGCGGACTGTGCCCCGAATGTCTGGCGATGTGCGAACCGGACGGGCCGGGGTACACGCCCGTCCCTGAGACGTTCCTCCCCGGCCCGCGCGTCGGCGGCCTGCCGGGTGCCGACGAGGTCGTGGACGTCACCGACCGCGTCGCCGCACTGCGCCGCGCTGCGAGGCTGCGGTGAGTGTGCAGGACGTACCGGTCAGGGCACCATGGAGTCGAGGAGGCGACGCCATGACCCCAAGGACCACCGAGCACCGGCCGCAGATGTCCGTCGAGGACTTCGAGGAGCTTGAACGCCGGGCGCCCGAGACCGTCTGGTTGGAATTCATCAATGGGAAGGTCGTCGTCAAGCCCATGCCCGACGGCAATCACAGTGAGATCGTCGCCTGGCTGCAGCGGCTGTGTATGCAGCACTGCCCCGACATGTGGCTGCACGCGGAACGAGGTCTTCAGACGGAGCGCTATCGGAAGGGGCGGGCCCGAGCCGATGGCGTACTTGTCCCACGAGGCGCTCTCAAAGGCCACGGGGAGTGGTCGGAAACAGGGGCGGTCCTGATGGCTGTAGAGGTGACTTCCTGGGATGCCGACACCGCTCGGCGTGATCGTGTGGACAAGCCTGATGGCTACGCCGCCGCTGGTATCCCCGTGTACCTACTCATCGACCGAGACGATTGCTCGGTCACCGTCTTCACCCATCCCGAGGGTGGCCGCTACCGGCAACAAGTGAACAAGCCGTTCGGATCGACTGTCGAGATTCCGGCCCCCGTGAACCTCGCCCTCGACACCGAGCCCCTCAAGGAGTTCGTGGACTGACAACTCCCGCCGCCCTCCCTCCCCTTGCGCCCATCCCCGACGAGCGTTGCTACTGCGAGTCCACGATCCGGTACTCGCGTGCCGTCACCGACGGCTTGCCCGTCTTCGGGAGGGTGGCCAGGGCCATGCCCTGGTAGGTGTTCACCACGGTGTCGCGGTCGCGGCCGTTGAAGACCGACTCCACCTCGGTCGGGGTGATGTCGTAGTTCTCGCGGTACGACGCCTTCAGCACGTACTGCGAGGCGTGCGCGGTCGGCAGCGCCGCCAGGACGCCGCCGTCCTTGAGGCGCAGGGCGTAGACCGTGTCGAACTCGGTGGGTGTGGTGACGTACGCCGTGGTCGCGAACTTCGCGTTCTTGCCGCTGTCGCGCTTCGTGTGGGTCTCGATCGCGTCCTTCGCGGCCTCGGTGGTGTGCGAGATGCCCGCGCCGGCCTTAGTGCCGCCGGTCGCGTACAGGTCCTCGTACGCCGCCGAGATCTGGTTCGGGGTGAGCGAGCCGACGCGGGTGGTGGCGTCGACGGCGGTGGCGAGGCCCGAGTCGTCGGTGGCGATCGCCGGGAGCGGGACCTCCGAGTAGACGGCCGACATCATCTTCCAGTCGTCGTACTCCTTGCCGAAGACCAGCAGCGCCTCGCTCTTGGAGTCACTTGCCTTGGTCGTCACCGCGAACCAGTCCTTGCCCGCCGGGATCCAGTACTTCATGCCGGTGTAGTGGAAGGGCTTGCGGTATTCGGCCTGCTCCTTCTTCGACTTGGTCTCGAAGAGGCGGTAGTCGGCCTTGCTCTGCTCGTACAGCTGCCCGCCCTCGACGGTGCCCAACAGAGCTGAGTCCTGCTGGGCGTTGGCCTTGTTGTTGACCGACTCGTAGGTGCCGAGGATCTTCGCCGCCTGCGCCTCGGTGACAGCACCCTTCGCCGCGGGGCTCGCGGCGGCGCCGTCGGCACTGTCCTTCGAGCCGGCGCCGCATCCGGTGAGAGCCAGTGCGGCGGCCACCGCCGTCGTCGTCGTGCCGAGGGTGAACAGCTTCTGCCGGGAGGTCATACGGGGGCTTCTCCTCAGGGAGGGGCGGGAGTCGGGGCGGCCTGTGGGGCCGGGCTCACCGTACTGGGGTGAATGTGAGCGTCCTGGGCGGGATCGGCGGACCGATGGTGTAACCCGTCCGATCCGGAACGTGACGATTCGTCGCGCTACGTGAATTGGAATCGTCCTTCCCGCCCCCTGTACGTCCCTTGCACGGGCGCTAACCAGCGGAAAGAGAAGCTGGAGTCACTTCCACCGCAGGACCTGCGGAGGAGGTGAACACCCTTCACCCGTACAGGAGTTGCGATGACCCGCAAGACCCGCATACGCGCCGCCCTCGTCACCGCCACCGCCCTTGTCACCGCAGCCACGGTGACGGTCGGGGTCAGCGCGGCGGGTGCCGAGCAGCCGAAGAAGGCCAGCAAGAAGCAGATCGCCGCTCTCTTCGACGGCTGGAACAAGACCCTCCAGACCGGCGACTCGAAGAAGGTCACCGCGCGGTACGCGAAGGACGCGGTGCTGCTGCCGACCGTCTCCAACAAGATCCGTACCAACCCCGCCGAGATCGCCGACTACTTCGACCACTTCCTGGAGAACAAGCCGGTCGGCAAGAAGATCAAGTCGTACATCAACGTCGTGGACGACAACTCGGCGATCGACGCAGGCTCGTACTACTTCATCCTCACGGACCCGAAGACCGGCGAGAAGCGGCGGGTCGACGCCCGCTACACGTACGAGTACGAGAAGCGTGGCGGCCAGTGGCTGATCGTCAACCACCACTCGTCGATGATGCCCGAGGGCTGATCGACCGGAGGGACCGGAACGATCCCGGTCAGCCGGCGCTCTTCTGAGCCGCCGCCCGCAGGCTGATCACCACGCTCAACCCGCCCCCGGGCGCGTCCGCCAGGGCCACCGTCCCGCCGTCGTCCGTCACCAGCTGTTTGACGACGGCGAGGCCGAGGCCCGAGCCGGAGCGCCCGGTGAGGCCCTGGCCGCGCCAGAAGCGGTCGAAGGCACGGGACTTCTCGGCGTCCGACATACCGGGACCGCCGTCCGAGACCGTCAACTCCAGCCAGTCGCCCCGAGGTTCGGCCCGTACGGTGATCGCCCCGCCGTCCGGTGAGACCTCCAGGGCGTTCGAAAGAACGTTGTCCAGCACCTGGTCCAGATGACCGGGACTGGCCAGCACAAGCAGCCGGCCGTCGGCACTCCCCCAGAGCGCGATGGTGACTCCTCGCTCGTCGGCGGCCGGCCTCCACACCGACAGACGCTCGTCCACGATGTCCCCCAGGGACAGCGGTTCCGCCGCCGTGACCTTCGCCTCGGCCCGGGCCAGCACCAGCAGCCCGTTGACCAGCCGGCTCATCCGGACCACCTCGGCGGTCGCCTGCTCCACGTCCTCCCGGACGAACTCGTCGTCGGTGCCGTCCGCGATGTTGTCCAGCGACAGCCGCAACGCCGTGAGGGGGGTACGGAGTTGGTGGGAGGCGTCCGCCACGAAGATGCGCTGCGAGGCGACCAGCGTGTCCAGGCGTTCCGCACCCTGGTTCAGGGTGCGGGCCAGCGTCTGGGTCTCCGGCGGGCCCGTCACCGGCGAGCGCGCGGTGAGGTCGCCGTCGCTGAACTTGCTGGCCATACCGTTGAGTTCACGGAGGGGAGCGGTGATGCGGCGGGCGGCGTACGCGCCGATCGCGGCGGCGGCGGCCAGGACGAGCACGGCGAGTCCCGCCCGGAAACCCCAGATGCTCCACAGCCGCTTGGTCATGTCGGACGTCGAGTACACGATCCGCACGGCCGACTCGCCCTGCGCCGGCACGGTGATCGTCAGGTGCTTGCCCCAGATGAAGTCGGAACCCCAGTCGGTGGTGGGCTCGTTCCGCTCCACGGCCCGGGTGAGCGCGGCGTCGGCGGCCGGCTTCGGCAGGTCCGGAGCGCAGTCGCGGATGGGGGTGACCTGGACCATGCCGGGCGTCGACTCGCCGTACGCCTCGGCCACCTCGGTCAGGGCCTCGCACGAGATGTGGTCCCCGTTGCCCAGCAGCAACGCCATGGTGTTGGCCTCGCGCAGGACGGACTGCCTGGTGTCGCCCCGCAGTTGCGCGGTGAGAGTGAACGCCACCGGCACCGTGAACAGCAGGATGGCGACCGCGACGAGCAGGATGTAGCTGCGGATGAGCTGGCGGTTCATGAGACGCCCGAGCTCTCGTCGCCGCCCTTGCCGTTCCCGCCGTTCCCGCCGTTCCCGCCGTGCTCGGCGTCCTTGGCGATCTCCAGCCGGAAGCCGACGCCCCGGACCGCCTCGATCGCGATCGCGCCCTTGAGCTTCCGCCGCAGCGCCGCCACATGCACATCGAGCGTCTTCGTCGGCCCGAACCAGTTCGCGTCCCAGACGGCCTCCATGATCTGCTCGCGCGACATCAGCGCGCCCGGCTCCTCCGTGAGGAAGGCCAGCAGGTCGTACTCCTTGGGCGCGAGGGCGACCTCGTCGCCGTCCAGGCGGACCCGGGCGGCCTTGCGGTCGACCGTCAGGCGGGTGCCGTACCGGTCGGGGCCGGCGTCGGCATGGGCGCGCGGCTGTACGCGCCTCATCACCGCCCTTATGCGTGCGATGACCTCTCGTACGCCGAAGGGCTTGGAGACGTAGTCGTCCGCGCCGAGCTCCAGGCCGACCACCCGGTCCGTCTCGTCGCTGCGCGCGCTGATGACGATGATCGGGACGTCACCGCGTTCGCGCAGCGCCCTGCAGACGTCCAGGCCGTCGGTGTCGGGCAGGCCGAGGTCGAGCAGGACGACGTCGTACGGCTCGGAGTGGCTGAGTGCCGCGCCGCCCGTGGGGACCCACGCCACCTCGAAGCCGTAGCGCAGCAGGCCGCGACGGAGCGACTGGGCCACGGGTTCATCGTCTTCCACCAGGAGTACGCGCACAGCCGCACTCTAATCCTTGAAACTTAATTCACACTTGTTTCACGGTCGACGTCACAGGTCACACGTGTCTGACGCGCGTCTCGCGAGTATTCCGTGGGCGGATGGGCAGGAGCTCCGCTGGAGCGGCCGAAGATCGCTGTGTGAGCGGGACATCTCACCATGCGATATCCCGTAAGGGGAATTCGGCCGCTCGTTAGACTGAGCCGACCGCAGACGGACTGAGCTAGGAGCGCACGTGGGCCTTGTCGTGCAGAAGTACGGAGGCTCATCCGTAGCCGATGCCGAGGGCATCAAGCGCGTCGCCAAGCGAATCGTGGAAGCGAAGAAGAACGGCCACCAGGTGGTCGTCGTCGTTTCCGCGATGGGCGACACGACGGACGAGCTGATCGATCTCGCCGAACAGGTGTCTCCGATGCCTGCCGGGCGTGAGTTCGACATGCTGCTGACCGCCGGAGAGCGGATCTCCATGGCACTGCTGGCCATGGCGATCAAGAACCTGGGTCACGAGGCCCAGTCGTTCACCGGCAGCCAGGCAGGCGTCATCACCGACTCGGTCCACAACAAAGCCCGGATCATCGATGTCACGCCGGGGCGTATCCGGACCGCGCTGGACGAGGGCAACATCGCCATCGTCGCGGGGTTCCAGGGCGTCAGCCAGGACAAGAAGGACATCACCACGCTGGGGCGCGGCGGGTCGGACACCACCGCCGTCGCGCTGGCCGCCGCCCTCGACGCCGAGGTGTGCGAGATCTACACCGACGTCGACGGTGTGTTCACCGCCGACCCGCGCGTGGTGAAGAAGGCCCGGAAGATCGACTGGATCTCCTCCGAGGACATGCTGGAGCTGGCCGCGTCCGGCTCCAAGGTGCTGCTCCACCGGTGTGTGGAGTACGCCCGCCGTTACGACATCCCGATCCATGTGCGCTCGTCCTTCTCCGGACTGCCGGGCACCTGGGTCAGCAACGAGAAGCCCGAGTGGCAAGGGGACCAGCAGGTGGAGCACGCCATCATCTCCGGAGTCGCCCACGACGTCTCCGAAGCCAAGATCACGGTCGTCGGCGTCCCGGACAAGCCGGGCGAGGCCGCGGTGATCTTCCGGGCCATCGCGGACGCGGAGATCAACATCGACATGATCGTGCAGAACGTGTCGGCCGCGTCGACCGGTCTCACGGACATCTCCTTCACCCTCCCCAAGTCCGAGGGCCGCAAGGCCATCGACGCCCTGGAGAAGGCGAAGGGCGGGATCGGCTTCGACTCGCTGCGCTACGACGACCAGATCGGCAAGATCTCGCTGGTCGGCGCGGGGATGAAGACCAACCCGGGCGTCACCGCGTCCTTCTTCCAGGCGCTGTCCGACGCGGGCGTGAACATCGAGCTCATCTCGACCTCCGAGATCCGCATCTCGGTCGTCACCCGCCAGGACGACGTCCCCGAGGCCGTCCGCGCCGTCCACTCGGCCTTCGGCCTCGACTCCGACAGCGACGAAGCCGTCGTCTACGGAGGCACCGGCCGCTGATGCCTCCACCCGGATCGACCGGTTTGCCCGGGTGGGCCTGCGTGACCGGTCCGGCCGGTCCTGGGTCGGCCGCGTCCCGGTCGGCCGAGTCCGCGTCGATCGCCGTGCCCGGGGCGGTCGCGGTTCGATCGACGGGTGTGCCCGAGTGGGCCGGCGTGACCGGTTCGGCGGGGCCTCGGTCGGCTGCGCCCCGGTCGGTGGGGGTCGGGTCGGTCGCGTCCGGGGCGACAGCCGGACCCCGGGTGTCCGCGTCCGGGGCGACAGCCGGACCCCGGGTGTCCGCGTCCGGGGCGATCGCCGTGCCCCGGTCCGCCGGGCGGCCCGCGCTCGCGGTTGTGGGAGCGACCGGCACCGTCGGTGCCGTCATGCTCCGGATCCTGTCCCAGCACGCGGACATCTGGGGCGAGATCCGTCTCGTCGCCTCACCGCGATCGGCCGGCCGCAAGCTGACCGTGCGTGGCGAGGAGGTCGAGGTCGTGGCGCTGTCGGAGGAGGCCTTCGACGGCGTCGACGTCGCGATGTTCTCCGTGCCCGAGGACATCGCCGAGCGGTGGGCGCCGATCGCCGCCGCCAAGGGCGTCGTCGTCATCGACAACTCGAACGCCTTCCGGATGCACCCGGACGTCCCCCTCGTCGTCCCCGAGGTCAACCCGCACGCGGTACGGCAGCGCCCGCGCGGGATCATCGCCAGCCCGCACTGCACGACCCTGTCGATGATCGTCGCCCTGGGCGCGCTGCACGCCGAGTACGGCCTGCGCGAGCTGGTGGTCTCCACGTACCAGGCGGTGAGCGGGGCGGGACGGGCCGGCGTCGACACCCTGCGCCGGCAACTGTCCCTGGTCGCCGGTACGGAACTGGGGACCAGCCCCGGAGACGTACGGCGGGCCGTGGGCGACGGGACGGGCCCGTTCCCCGAGCCGGTCGCGCTGAACGTCGTACCGTGGGCCGGTTCCGCCCAAGCGGACGGCTGGTCGTCGGACGAGATGCAGCTGCGGGACGAGTCCCGCAAGATCCTCGGCCTGGCGAAGCTCCCCGTGGCCGTGACCTGCGTACGCGTGCCGGTCGTCACCGCGCACGCGCTGACCGTCCACGCCCGCTTCCAGGGCGAGGTCACCGTCGCCGGAGCCCGGGAGATCATCGCCACCGCGCCCGGGGTCGTGCTGTTCGACAACCCGGACGCGGGGGAGTTCCCGACCCCGGTGGACGTGGTCGGCACCGACCCGACCTGGGTCGGCAGGGTCCGGCGGTCGCTGGACGACCCGACCGCGCTGGAACTTTTCGTGTGCGGCGACAATCTGCGCAAGGGCGCCGCGCTCAACACGACACAGATCGCCGAGCTGGTGGCGGCCGAGCGGGCCTGACCGCGCCCGGCCCCGCCTGACCTGCGGGTAACGCTCTGTGCCGGTCCGTAGCGATCTGTTGATCTTGTCGGAAACCACTCTGATTGCGGCAGAAAACGTTTGTAGGATCCAGGTGAGAACGGCGCGAACAGAAGTTTTGCTCCCCGCTGCCCGCAACCGCGCGGGTGGCGGGGAGCGTCTTTGCGGTCGCCCTTCCGGGGCGTGGGACGTCGTGACCATGCGGGGGACGCGCGGTGACCATGGATTTAGGGGAAGAGCGGGACGCATGAGGGTGGCTGTGTCGGATGACGCAAAAGTGATGCCGGATGCGTACAACCCTGACGGGGGGATGCGTGTCCAACATGCGTGGCAGAGGTACTGGACTTCAGAGCGGCGACGCGCGGCACAGCCCTGCGTCCGCCCCGCCGACCCCGCGTGCCGGGTACGCACGGCGGCATGCCGGTGATCGCGCCGATGCCCGCAGCGCGGCCGGCCCGCATACCCAACCAGCGTGACGGCGTTGACGAGAGCGTGGCGGCGGGGACGACGGTCGATCACCTGACCGAGACGTACCGCGCCCACTACCGCTCCCTCCTCGGCCTCGCCGCGCTCCTCCTCGACGACACCGCGTCCTGCGAGGACGTCGTCCAGGAGGCCTTCATCCGGGTCCACTCCGCGCGCAAGCGCGTCCGTGACCCGGAGAAGACGCTCGCCTATCTGCGCCAGACGGTGGTGAACCTCTCCCGCTCCGCGCTGCGCCGCCGCATCCTCGGCCTGAAGCTTCTCTCCAAGCCGATGCCGGACATGGCGAGCGCGGAGGAGGGGGCGTACGACCTGCTGGAGCGCGACTCCCTCATCAAGGCGATGAAGGGCCTGCAGCGCCGCCAGCGCGAGGTCCTCGTCCTGCGCTACTTCTCGGACATGACCGAGGCGCAGGTCGCCGAGACGCTGGGCATATCGCTCGGCTCGGTGAAGGCGTACGGCTCACGGGGCATCGCCGCGCTGCGCATCGCCATGGAGGAACCGGCATGAGCGGCGATCAAGGCCAGGACCGGAAAGACCAGGGCCAGGACCGGGAGCGGGAGCGGGAGCGGGACCAGGCGCAGGAACCGGTGCAGGAACCGGTGCAGGGGCAGGAGAAGGACCGGGCACGGGGGGCCGAGGCGCAGGGGCCGGAAGCGCGAGGGTCGGAGGCTTCGGAACCCGGGATCTCGGAACCCGGGGTCTCGGGGCCGGGGGTCTCGGGACACGAGGTCTCGGAGCCGGGGGTCTCGGGACACGAGGTCTCGGAGCCGGGGGTCTCGGGACACGAGGTCTCGGAGCCGGGGGTCTCGGCACACGACGTCTTGGAACCCCGGGTCTCCGGACACGACGTCTCGGCATCCGAGGTCTCGGGACACGGGGTCTCGGAACCCCGGGTCTCGCGACACGAGGCGCCGGGACGCGAGGGCTCCGAAGGTGAGGGCTCGGAACACGGCGATTCGGGCTCGGCGGTAGCCGGGCGTGAAGGGCACGGGGGTGTCGGCTGGGGGAGCGACGGTTTCCGGCCCGTGGAGTTCCGGGCCGGTAGGGTTTCCGGCAAGGGGGCCCGATCCAACGGGAGTTGGCCGGCCGGAGTCACCGGACCAGGCCGCCACGACCAAGAGCACAAGCAATCGCACGCTGGGAACGGAACTGTGAATCACGGCCCCGACGACGAGGCCCTGGACGGGCTCGGCTCGGAAGAGCTGGCACTGCGCACGATGCTGCACCAGGCGGTGGGCGGAATTCAGCCGACCGACGCGGTGCTGGACCATCTTCGGCAAGCGGTGCCCGCCCGACGGGCCCGCAAGCGGCACGCCGCCATCGGTCTGGCCGCCGCCGCGCTGTTCATCGGCACGGCCGTCCCGGCCCTCCTGCACGTCTCGAACGTCACCGGCGCCGCGTCCGACCCCTCCGTCATCGCGGGCCACGGCTCGGCGACCGACGGGGACAAGGGCACGAGCAAGGGCCCCGACGGCGGCGAGAGCACGTCCGGGGGCAACTCGGGCACGGTCAAGGACAAGCCGTCGAGCACTCCCTCGGGCGGCGCCGGTGACCCGGACAAGGGCAGCGGCAGCGGCAGCACGACCGGCGGCGCCGATCCGACGTCCAGTGCCGTGACGTCGACCATCTGCGACGCGACCCAGCTGGGCTCGGCCACCGGTTCGGTCGGCGATCCGGACGCCAGCGGTGTGGTCTACGGCACGTTCCGGGTCGTCAACGTCTCCAGCGCCAGCTGTACGGTCGGCGGCGCAGGCACGGTGTCCCCGCTGGCGCAGGGCGCGGCGGACTCGTCGAAGGTGGGCACCGCCGACCACACGGCGGGGGACGCGGCGAGCGGCCTGCCCGACCCGGGCCTCTCGGTCAGCGGACTGGTGCTGGCACCCGGCGCGGCGTACACGGTGCAGTTCGCCTGGGTGCCCTCGGAGACATGCCCCACGACCGGCACCGGCTCCGACGGCGGCACCACGGGCGGCTCCACGGAGTCCCCGGCGCCCACCCCGAGCGAGAGCACCGACTCGTCCGCGACCACCTCCACCGGCGGCGACACGGGCACCTCGGCCCAGCTGCTGACGGAGGACGGCACAGTCGCCGACGGCAGCGTGGCGGTGTCCTACACGGCGGAGGCCGGCTCGCCCACGGTGACGGCGACGGTGTCGAACGCGTGCGCGGGCACGGTGTACAAGACCGGGGTCATGGCGGCGACGTCGTAGCGGTCCCGTACGGGTCGGCCACGCGTCACAGCCAGTCCAGTCCAGCCCGGGTCAGGCGCTGGCGCCTTCCCGCGTCGGTTCCGCGGAGGGCGTCTCGGCGGGCGTTTCGTCGGGCGGCGTGATCCCCAGCTCCGCGTCCCGGGCGAACTCCGCCTCGCGGCGCACCAGCCGGAACCACATGAAGACGACGAAGCCCGCGAAGACGAACCACTCGCCGGTGTAGCCGAGGTTCTGGAACGCCTTCAGGTCGAGCCCGGTGTTCGCGGGCGCGGTCGCGGGTACGGCCTTCATCCCCGAGTCGCCCTTGTCGAGGGTGACCCAGGCGTCGTACACGTCGTACGGCACGAGGTTCACCAGCGAGGCGGCGCTGATCGCGCCGGTCTGCCCGGCCGGGAGACCGCCCACCGCGCTCACACCGTTGGACCCCGGCGACTCGGACGCCTGCAGCGCACCGATGACGGTGACCTCGCCGGTCGGCGGGGCGGGAGCCTTCGCGGGGTCGGCGGTACCGGGCAGCCAGCCCCGTACGACGGGCAGCGCGCTGCCCCCGTCGGTGCGCAGCAGGGTCAGTACGTAGTAGCCGTCCCGGTCGTCGAGCTGTCGGCCCGGGACGAGCAGTTGTTCGGCGTATCGCCCGGTGACGGTGACGCGGTCCCCGGAGGTCTTCTCGTCGACGGGCAGCAGCTCGGCCAGCGGCCGGGCGGCCTCCCCCTTCTCGGCGGAGACCTCCTTGGTGGCGGTCCTGTGGTCCTGCACCCGGTCCTCGAACCGGCTCAGCTGCCACGACCCCATGAACACGCAGAAGGGGATGGCGAGCAGCACGAAGACGTTGATCCCCCACCAACGGGGCGTCAGCAGAAACCGGTACACGCCTTCCAAGGTACGGGGCGGGGGTGGGCGCCGGGCTCGCGGGGTCGGAGTTGTCCACAGCGTCCACAGCCCGAGTTGTCCACAGGCTGGGGACCTCGGCGGCGGATTGTCGTGCCGGGCGGGCAGTATGGGGCCATGGCTGAGAGCAACGGGTCCACGCCGACCACGCATACGTCCGACACGACCGTCCCGGACTGGGAGAAGCGGTTCCGGGCGCCGAGGGTGTCGCTGCCCGACTGGGCGGAGGACGCGCCCGACCGGTCCCTGTTCGTGTCCAACGCGACGGGCACGTACGAGCTGTATGCCTGGGACCGCGCCACGGGCGAGCAGCGCCAGGTGACGAACCGGCCGAACGGCACGACGGACGGCGTGCTGTCGCCCGACGGCGAGTGGATCTGGTGGTTCGACGACAAGGACGGCGACGAGTTCGGCGTGTGGCGCCGGCAGCCGTTCGGGGGCGGCGCGGACGACGCCGAGGACGAGCTGGCGACGCCCGGCCTGGACGCCTCGTACCCGGCGGGGCTCGCGCTGGCCCGGGACGGTCGTACGGCGGTGGTGGGGCGCTCGACGGACGAGGACGGTACGACGATCCATCTGGCGGTGGCCGGCGCGTCCCCGACCGTGATCTACCGGCACCGTGAGTCGGCGGGCGTCGGTGACCTCTCGCACGACGGTTCGCTGATCGCGATCGAGCACACGGAACACGGCGACGCGATGCACTCGGCGCTGCGCGTCCTGCGCCCGGACGGTACGACGGTCGCCGAACTCGACGACACCAAGGACGGCGCGGAGGAACTGGGCCTGGAGGTGCTGGGCTTCGCGCCGGTGGAGGGCGACACACGGCTGCTCGTCGGGCATCAGCGGCGCGGGCGTTGGGAGCCCCTCGTATGGGACGTGGTGAGCGGGGAGGAGACGGACCTCGGCCTCGAACTGCCGGGTGATGTGAGCGCGGAGTGGTATCCGGACGGCTCGGGCCTCCTGATCGCCCACGGCTTCGAGGCGCGCAGCGAGCTGTTCCGCTACGACCTGGGCTCGCGCGAACTGGTGAAGGTGCCCACGCCCGCCGGCACGGTCTCGGGGGCGACGGCCCGGCCCGACGGCAGCGTGGAGTACCTGTGGTCGTCGTCGGCGCAGCCGTCGTCGGTGCGCTCGACGACCGGAGCGGTGGTCCTGGATCCGCCCGGGCTGAAGTCGCCGGGTTCGGTGCCCGTGGAGGACGTGTGGGTGGAGGGGCCGGGGGGCCGTATCCACGCCCTGGTGCAGAAGCCGGCGGGGGCGGACGGCCCGTTCCCGACGGTCTTCGACATCCACGGCGGTCCCACCTGGCACGACAGCGACTCGTTCGCGGCGGGCCCGGCGGCCTGGGTCGACCACGGGTACGCGGTGGTGCGGGTCAACTACCGGGGCTCCACCGGGTACGGGCGTGAGTGGACCGACGCCCTCAAGCACCGGGTCGGTCTGATCGAGCTGGAGGACATCGCGGCGGTACGGGAATGGGCGGTGAGCTCGGGCCTCGCGGACCCGGACCGGCTGATCCTCTCCGGCGGTTCCTGGGGCGGCTACCTCACGCTGCTCGGCCTCGGTGTCCAGCCCGAAGCGTGGGCACTGGGCCTCGCGGCGGTGCCGGTCGCGGACTACGTCACGGCCTACCACGACGAGATGGAAGCCCTGAAGGCGATGGACCGCACGCTGCTGGGCGGCACCCCTGAGGAGGTCCCGGAACGCTTCGAGGCGTCCTCACCCCTGACATACGTCGACGCGGTGACCGCGCCGGTGTACATCTCGGCCGGCGTGAACGACCCGCGCTGCCCGATCCGCCAGATCGACAACTACGTCAAGCGCCTGGAGTCCCGGGGCGCGGTCCACGAGGTGTACCGCTACGAGGCAGGACACGGCTCCCTGGTGGTGGACGAGCGGATCAAGCAGGTCCGGCTTGAACTGGAGTTCGTGGAGCGGCATTTGGGGGCGTGAGTCGACGGGGTTCTGGGAGCCGACTATGGCGACGGTGCCGTGATCGTCGCTGTACTTGCGCTCTGCTTACACCGAGCGCCCTTCGCCTCGTGGTCGGCGAGCTGAAGGGCCCCGGCCCCGGCCCCGCCCCAGCCCGGGTTCGGCGAACATGCTGTGGTTGACCAGGAATTTCAGCAGGGTGTGCAAGCCTTCGGTGTGCTGCGGCTCAGTGGCGGTAGAGAGCCAGGATCTCGCGGTAGTAGGGCGGCAGGGGCTCAAGCGGTGGGGTGCCGCCAATGGATTGGGTCATGGCCACCATCAGCGCCATATTTAGCCCGACAATTACCGAAATTGGTGCGTCGGTCTGGCGTCTGGAGCTTCCACTTCGGAGAGAAGGAGGCCAGCAGACTTTATACCCTCAAGTTACCCTCAGGACCTTGGGTATCTGCTTGTCGCGTGCATGCCCTGCGCATAGTGTCAGTGTGCTTGATCGCCACGGGGGCGGTCCACCGGAAAGGTGTCACATGGGCATCGGTTCGCGGCGTGCTTCGACCGGCGCTGCCATTGCCGCACTGCTTCTTTGCTTTGGGGCTGCAGGAACTGCTGCCGCAGAGGAAGAGGCGGCGGATGGCGCGGCCGTTTCTGTCGACCAGGCGACGGAGATCAATGACAAACCGGGCTGGGAAGACGGGACTGACAAGCCGATTAACGATAGGGATACGCGTATATGTGACGGCCCGCGGACGTGGTACGAGTTCTCATCCAATAAGGCATATTTCGTTCCTTCGTGGTGGAACGGGACCAAGTTCAAGGATGGGCCGGGCGGCACCATGACGGTTGCCGTGACCAAGACCGGCACTATATCCCTCGAAGTCTCGGGTAGTGGCGAATGGTCGGCCGGAGCCCTCCTTGCGAAGGCCAAGACCACGATTTCCGTCAAGGTTGCTGGCAGCGTGTCTGTCTCTACAGGTCATACCTATACCCGCCCGATCAAAAGCAACAAGTATGGGCACATGCAGTACGGTTCCTGGGATATAAGACGAGCTGGAAGAGGTACCGATCCATCCGTGATGGCTGCGGCGCTCCTCAAGAGATCGGTCGCGGTACTGTGACGCTACCCACAGATGAAACCGGCTGGCACTTTTGGGAAACCAACTCATGACATCTTCGTACCTGCGTGCGGTCCGGCTCGCCGGAAGCGCCGTAGTGGTGGCTTTCCTGCTCACATCGTGCACAGAATCCGACAGTGTCGGGGGCGAAGCTGAGAGTTCTTCACAGTTGCCTCCATCGCGCTCGACTCCAACGGCAACTGGGCCGTCGGAGAAAGAACTCACCAATCAGGCTCAGGCGGCCCTCGCCGCCGTTCACGGCGGGGCGCTTGTCGAGGCTGGTGTGGAACGTGTGACCGACGGTATTCACACCGAACCCGGGCTGAGCAAGGGCAAGATTTATCGGCTCAACTTGATTTGCGCTGGCAGTGGTAGCGCAGAATTGGAGTTCGTGCCCACAAACGCTGGTACAGCGGCCTCGGTGCCATGTGATAAGTCAGTGGTCCAGCAGCGGATCACTGTGGACAAGCTGGTTCGCATCAACGTTAACGGCGCCAAGGGGGCGACCGGTGTGATCGCTTGGCAGATCGACGCCCTGTAATCCGGGCATGGGGCGTCCCAGTAGCGATACTGGGACGCTCGTACGAGGGCCTGGCAACGGGCATGGCTGGCGCCGGAGTTGAGGCGAGGCCCGCTGGTGCACGGCTGGGATGACGAGTTCCAGGGCTGGACGCTCAAGCGGGTGAAGCTGAGGGCATGTGTTCTAGGCTCGCAAAGTGACTGAGACCGTTGTGTTGGACATCGGAGAGACGATCACCCGGGACGATCGCTATTGGGCTTCCTGGGCCGATTGGCTGGCCGTCCCCCGCCACACCCTCTCCGCGCTCGTCGGTGCTGTTGTGGCCCAGGGCCGCGACAACGCCGACGCCCTTCGTCTTGTTCGGCCGGACATCGACATCGACGCCGAATATCGGGCCCGCGAAGCTGCTGGCCGTGGTGAGCAGCTCGATGAGAGCGATCTCTACGGTGACGTACGGTCTGCTCTGTCCGGACTGCGGAAGCTCGGGGTGCGCGTCATCATCGCAGGCAACCAGACGGCTCGTGCAGGTGAGCTACTTCGCGGCCTGGGTCTCCCGTCGGACCTGATCGTGACGTCGGGGGAGTGGGGTGTCGCGAAGCCCCAGCCGGCATTCTTCGAGCGTGTTCTGGACGTAGCCCAGGCGGCACCGAACGAGACCGTGTACGTGGGCGACCATCCTGCCAACGACGTCTTCCCGGCGAAGGCGGCCGGGCTGCGCGTCGCTCACATCCGGCGTGGCCCGTGGGGACATCTATGGGCGAACGACCCGGATGTCGTCGCGATGGCGGACTGGCGGATCGACAGCCTCACCCAGCTCACGGAGATCGTCGGTGGCTGACAGCGGTCGGCCCCAACAGCCAGCCCAGTGGGGCTGTTCGCATCCTCGCTGTGTCTCGGCCCAGGTACGGTTCAGCGTGAGGCCCTGAACTGGAGCAACCATGGCTGCACCCACCGGCGGCGGGGTAGGAAGGCGGATCGCCTACTACCGCAGTGTTGTCCGTCCGAAGATGTCGCAGCAAGAACTGGCGGCTGCCGCGTGCGTGGCACTCGGCACCATCCGCAAGATCGAGCGTGGTGAGCGCGGTGTCAGCGGCACCACCCTCGAAGCCATCGCAGACGCTCTCGGTATCGATCCCACTCTCCTCCTCGCCGACCGGGACACCACTCGCACTCGCGTCCACGACGCCCTGCCCGCGTTGTCTGCGGCGATCGCGACGTACGACCTTCCCGACGACGGCCCGGTCCGTCCTGTCCCTGAGCTGCGGGCAGCTGTCGCCGAAGCCGCCCGCTGGAGACTGGCAGCGCAGTACACCCGCATCGCCCGCGAGCTGCCTGAACTCCTCGGCGAGCTTGCCCGCGGCTATCACTCGGCTTCCGCCGTAGAGCGAGCCGAACTGGCTGGACTCCTGGTCAGGGCCTATCGCTCCGCGGATGCCGTCGCGTACAAGTTCGGCGCCCGCGACCTGTCCGCGCGCCTGATCGATCTCATGCGGTGGGCCGGGCCCGAGGCGGGCGATCCGCTTCTGTCCGCGTCCGTCGCCTACGTGCGCACCGAGACCTTCTTCGCCGCACGTGCACACGCTGCGGGACTGCGTGCCTTGGAGCAGGCCCTGGACTCCGCACCAGCCGCTCGTACGACGCCGGAGATCGCAGCACGCGGCGCACTACACATGCGAGCGGCCGTCATTGCGGGCCGGGCACATGATCCCTCCGCCGCCGCCACTCACCTTGGCGAGGCTCGCTCACTTGCCGACCAAGTGCAGGAAGACGTGTACTGCGGCACTGCGTTCGGTCCCGAGTCCGTCCGTATCCACGAGGTGTCTGTCGCCGTCAGTCTTGGAACCGACCACGTTCACCGCGCCCTTGACGTCGCAGGGGAGTGGAAGCCGCCCCAAGACCTTCCGGCTGAACGTCGCTCCGGTTTCTACATCGAGCTTGCCCGGGCCCAGTTATGGTCCGGGCTCGCGGATGATGCTTTCGAGTCGCTGAAGGTCGCGCGGCATATCGCCCCGCAGCACACGCGTGAACACCGGTGGGTCCGTGAGGACGCTGGCACGCTTCGTCGTTTGAAGCGTTCCGACTCGGAGAGCGTCACCAGCTTCGCCGAATGGTGCGCTGCCACCTGAGCGCCCCCCAACTACCCCTCACTGGGGTACTTGTGCCTCTTGTCGGACCCCACCATCTGTCACATGCGTAGGAACCAACAGATGGGAATCGGGGATGCCCAACGCACTCCCGCTCGTGCCGACGGTCGTTGACGAGCGCGTGAGGCTCGTTCGACTGCACGGTGAGCTCTGCTTCCACTGCGGGGCCGTCAACAAGACCCTGCGCACGGCCGGACACGTAGTGGTCCGTGGCAGCACCCGCGTGTGGCAGATCGTCACGTGCGGGTGCCGAGCGGCATGACCTCGGCGTGACCTCCGTTGGGAGAGACGCCAGCAGGCCCCGGCGGTGCGCGAACACCCCGGGGCATGGCCGACTACGAAGGAGTCGACGTGAACCTTGTACCACGATTGCTCGAACGGGTGAGAACACTCCTGCTCGGGCCGGCTGCATCCAGCAGTCCCACTCCTGATGCGGACCGGGAAGACGGCTCAGGCATGATCGCGCGCGATCCGTCGCCGGAGATGTGGGGAGCCATCCTCATCCATGCCCGACGTCGCAGGGCTCAGCGCCAAGAGTTGGTGTCGGTGCCCGCTCGGGACATCGAGCCGGGCGCAGCCACTCCGGTGCGCGCTCACGCCTTTCCACCGAACGGACAGGCGCGAGCGCTGGCCTTGTCGGCGCAGGGGGCTCGGTGATGGTGACCGTGTACAAGCCGAATCTGGGCGACACCGTCGAGGACGCCGACACAGGCAGGATCGGCAAGGTCATGGGCTGTGAGGGGCCGTACGTACAGGTGCGGCCGGTCGGTGGTGGCCGGGAATGGGATGCGCGGCCGGAGAATCTCCGGCCCGTCACCGACGCCGACGCTCTGAGTTCGGCCGTCGCGGTGGCCAACGCTCGTTCACGGGGAGAGTGGTTGTGACGGCGAACACCTCCCTGCCCCTGGACGTCGAGACGATGCGCGCCAGCGCGTACCGACTGCTCGTGCCAGACGCCGCGGTGCCCTCCGTGGAGGAACTTCACACGCTGATGCTCATGCTGCGGGGGCACCTGGCGCTCATCATCCCCGAAGTGGGGCGGGCTGCCTCCGCACGGCGCGGTGACGACACCCTCATCCGCGCGGACGCCCGGATGGCCATCTCCGAGACGTGCAGGAAGCTGCGCATCAAGCCGAGCCCCGGCCTGAGTTCCCACCTCGCGTACGCGCGCCGTCTTTCCCGCTCCTTGAATGCCCTGTGCGACCACTACGAGAACCTGCGCGGCGCATAGCAGCTGGGCAATGAGCGCCAGATCCGCAGAAGACTTGACGCTGTCCGCCGAGTGCACGGCCGCGAAGTTTCTCGACTGCACCGACACGCACGGCAGGCGCTGTCAGACCGATGACGTACTTCTGTCGCAGAGCACGGGCGTCCTGCTCCGTGTCCGCTGCCGCTGTCACGCACGGATCGCGGGCACAGGACGGGCCCGGTAGATGCGGCGGGGGCGAAAACCTACACCGTTCCTAGAGACTGAGCGGGAGTGAGTCTTGTTGCCAAAACTCATGCTCGGCCGAACGCCCCGGACGGTGTTGGGCGTTCTGGTTGCCCGCGTTCGCTCCGCGTCCGGGCGGCACGGATCGTGTCCGTGGTCCGGGGATGCGGGGGCGGGGTTCCTCACGTCCAGGGACTCCTGGTCCGGCCTGGACGGTCCGATGCCCCACCGCATCTCTCCGGGGTGGTGGGGGCGGTGTCGTCCGTCGCCGGATCGGGTGTCCCTGGGCGCGCCTTCCGATCGCCACGGCAGCAGCATCATGGCGAGTTGTCTTACAGGTGGTTGTGGTGAGGGGCTTCTGCCAGTGCTGGGCACCCCACCGGCTGGTGTAGGCGGGGTCGACGGCGATGACCGCGATACCCGACTGGTCGGCCATCGAGGACAGCCGGGCACGGAGTTTGCCGGTGGGCATGCCGGAGATCAGCTGGCGGAAGCGTTTCCTGCGGCCGTGCTTCTCCCGGGTCTTCTCCGCCGTGAAGTCCAGGTCTTCCACCGCGATCGCCTTCACGCCGCACGTTCGGGCCCAGTGCAGGAGGCCGGTGAGGGCGTGGCGGACCTGGGCGTCGCGGTGTCCGGCGGTACCGGTCAGGTCGTAGGAGAAGCGGCGCGGGCTGCCGGTGGGGTTGCCGTGGGTGTCGAGGTGCCAGGCGGCGAGGTGGTCGGCGTTCATGTCGACGCCGATCACCCCGTGGGCGAGCGCGGCCTCCATCGGCACGGTCGAGGTGGGCGGGATCTGCCAGGACGCTGTCACGTACCAGCGGTCCCGGCCCGTGTCCAGGTGGATGCGGTAGGCGATCGCCCGGTTCGCCGCAACGCGGTCCGCCCACTCGCCGCCCCGGTGCGCGAACACGACCCGGCAGGCGAGGACGTACCGGCCGTGCGGGGCGTTCGCCAGATACCCCAGCGGTGCGGGGAGTTTGATGCTGACCTCGCCGTCGGGGCTGATACGGATGGTCTCGTTGCCGTAGCGCTTCCAGGACTCCCCGTCCGCCTGGCAGAACCAGCGCTCCGCCTCCCACCGCCCACGCCACGCGGACTCCGTCAGCCCGGCCGCCTCCAGGTGGTGGCGGGTGCGGGCCAGTTGCTTGCCGCCGCGCACGACATGCACGACACCGGCCTCGCGGTCGGCGCGTGCGGCGGCAAGCCGGTCTTCCAGGACCCGCAGCCGCCGGGACTTCGCGTGCCATTCCCGCTGGGACCGGTAACCCCCGGGCGCCTTCTTTGTCCCCTTCTGCCCGACCGGCAGGGACAGGCGGCGCTCGATGGCGCGGACGCCTGCTTCCAGGTTCTGGACATGCGCCGACTGGCAGCGCCGGGCCAGCGCCCACTGGTCATGGGTGGCTTTGGTGATACTGCCCGCCCACCGCGATGACGACAGTGGCGTCAACTCCCGCTTCCGCACCGCCCACGCCGCACCGGAAGGCGACAGGCCGTCCCGGCATCGTGTCTTGAGGTCCTTGGAAGCCAGCGACCCCAGATGCGCCCCCACCAGCCGCAGCACCTTCTCATCGCCCGGCGTCAGGAGTTTGAGGCGGGTCCGCACGGCCACACCGGACGGACCGGACGCGACGAACGACGCCGCGATACTCCTCAGCTCACCCACCCCGCCACCCCCGCCCGAAGATCCCGTCGCCGTGGGAAACGAGCACCACCCGGGAAGGTCACGCATTCGACCTAGGAACGTCAGTTCCTCACTGAAACCGGCCCTACGGGCGAAGCGCGCGACACGACCGAGACCAGCAGCACTCACTCCCGCTCACCAGAACGCACTTACACGCGCTCCCGCGGCAGCAGCTCTAAATGCCCGCCCGCTCCCCCCGCCGCCGACCCAACAGCTCCGCCAACCCCCGCCGGGTGGCAGCCAGCACCACGCGGTCCTCCGCCCGCAGCACATACGTCGCCGGCAGATCCCACACCAGCCCCGAGGGCCGGGCGTCCTCCCCGGCGCCCTCGGAGCCGGGGCTCACCCCCGTGTCCAGCGCCAGCACCCGCCACGACCCCGCCCGAAACGCCTCCCCGACCGTCCGCCCCTCCAACTGCGCATGCCCGCCCACCCGCATCGCGGCGAACAGCAGCACCCGTCGCTCGACGGGAATCGTGCCCAGGATCTGCGTCTGGCGGCCCATCATCGCCCCGGCGAACGCGGGCGCCGACAGGTGCGACACGCTCCGGCTGCGGGTGGTGGCGCCGGGGTGCGCCGCGCGCAGGGTGCGGTACACGGCGGTGGCGAAGTCGTCGTCGTACAGGCGCAGGACGACGCGCAGGTCGGGCCGTACGGAACGCCCGTACAGGACGGCCTCCAGGTTCGTCGTGTCGGCGCTGGTGAGGGCGAGGAGGGCCTGCGCGCGGTTGATCTTCGCGGCCTCCAGGACGCCCTCCTGGGTCACGTCGCCCAGCACCACCGGCACCCGCAGCCGCCGTGCCGTCGCGAGTCCGCGCGCGTCGGGGTCCGCCTCGACGCACACCACCGGGATGTTCAGTTCACGCAGCCGGGTCAGCACCCGGGTACCGATCTTGCCGAGCCCGAGCAGCACCACGTGCCCGCTCAGCCCGCGCGGCGGCTTCCGTACCGCCGATCCGCTGCGAAACGTACCGAGCGCCTCCAGGACGGCGGCCAGCAGGACCGGCAGCAGCAGCAACCCGACGAGTCCGGAGAGGAGTTGGAGGATCTGGCGGGGCATCGAGGCGCCGAGCGCCGGGTCGTTGATCGCGAAGAGGTCGAGCAGGGTCAGGTAGGTCGCGTGGACGGGATGGTCCCCCGTCGCGATCGTCAGCGCGATGGCGAGGGCGATCACGCACCCGACCATCCCGGCCAGCGACCACCGCAGCCGCTGGGAGAACAGGGAAGCGAACGGCGGCACGACGCCCCGCCCGCGCCCGCCCGACATCGACGTCCCGGAGTACGCGTACGACACCTGTTGCAGCACGACCGTTCCGCGTCCGGTCGCCGCCGCGACCGCGGCCGCGTCGGGGAGCAGCCGGGGTCCCTGGTCACCGCTGCCCTCGGAGCCGTCCGCACCGGCCGGGTCGCTGCTCGTGGCGGAGAGCAGGGCGAGGGTGTGCAGGCCGGGGTCGGCGACCTCGCCCGGCGCCGGTGGCTGCCGTTCAACGGCGCGCAGCAGCAGTCTGTCGGTCTGGACGACCTTGCTGGTCCCGGTGATGGCGGTGGCGGCGAGCGCGGGGGCGGCGGTGTCGGCGTCGGACAGGACGGTGGTCGACGCGTCGAGATCGCCGGGCTCGGTCGTGCCGTCGCCGGGGTCCGCCGACAACACCGATGCCTGGTCGAGGAGTTCCTCGATGTGCTGGCCCAACCGTCGGTTGTAGAGCCGCAGTACGAGCCGCAGTCGTGGGTTGAGGCGGCGGGCGGTGAGTGCCGCGCGGATGTTGGTCTCGTCGTCGTCGTACACGAGGGCCAGGGCCGCGGCCCGCTCCGCGCCCGCCTGGGCGAGTACGGCCTCGGTCGCCTCGACGGCTTCCAACATCCCTGCGTGCGGCCCGGGTTCACTACTGCCTGCCCCGCCCGTAGTCCCGTTGCCCGCCGCCCGGTTGACGGCCGCGGACATCCGGTCGAGCAGCGCCGACGCGGTTCCGGCGGCCCGGACGACCACCGGTGGCCGTACGTTCCGCTCCGAGGGCGGGACGACGAGTGTGACCTGCTCGCCGTAGACGTTGCGGAGTTCGTGGGCAAGACGGTGGGCGAGCCCGTCGTCCCCGGCCACGATCATGTGCGCGGCGGGATCACCGGTACGAGGCCCGTTCGGCCCGCTCTGACTCGGAAGGTTCCCCAGGATCGCCACGAGGGAGAAGACTGCCGTACCGGGACGGGCGGTTGCGGGCCGGGGCCCGTCGGATGATCAAATCCGCGGTCAGGCTCGCCCCCCGTTGTGCACCCCGTCGGACACCCCGCTGCGGCCCACGATCCGCCCCGCCCGGTCGATACAGATCACGTCGACCGCGACGGGCGCCCCGCGCAGCACGGTCAGGGCCTCGTCGCGTGCGGCCACCGCGACCAGGTCGCCGAGCGGGACACCGGCCGCCGCGCACAACTGCAGTGCCGCGAGGCCGGTGTTGGCGCCCGTGACCTCGGCGGCCAGTGTCTCGCTCGCGCCGCCGCGCCGGGCCAGTTCGGCGAGGAGGCCCAGGTCGACCTGCGAACGGGCGGAGTGCAGATCCAGGTGACCGGCCGCCAGCTTCGACAGTTTCGCGAACCCGCCGCAGATCGTGAGCCGGTCGACGGGATGACGTCGTACGTACTTCAGTACCGCTCCCGCGAAGTCGCCCATGTCGAGCAGGGCCTGCTCGGGGAGTCCGTAGGCGGCCACGACCGTCTTCTCCGAGGTCGAGCCGGTGCACCCGGCGACATGGGTGTGCCCGGCGGCCCGGGCCACGTCCACGCCCCGCCGGATCGAGTCGATCCACGCCGAGCAGGAGTAGGGGACGACGATCCCGGTGGTCCCCAGGATGGACAGGCCGCCGAGGATGCCCAGACGCGGGTTCCAGGTGGACCTGGCGATCTCCTCGCCGTGGTCGACGGAGACGGTGATCTCGACGTCGCCGCTCCCCCCGTGTTCGGCCGCCACCCGGGCCACGTGGTCGCGCATCAGCTGCCGGGGGACCGGGTTGACCGCCGGTTCGCCGACCGGCAGCGGTAGTCCGGGGCGGGTGACCGTGCCGACGCCCGGACCGGCCCGGAAGACGACGCCGGACCCGGCGGGCAGTCGGCGCACGGTCGCGCGGACCAGTGCGCCGTGGGTGACGTCCGGGTCGTCGCCCGCGTCCTTGACGATGCCCGCCATGGCGTACGAGCCGGTCAGCTCCTCGGTGGCCAGCGCGAACGCCGGTGTCTGGCCCCTGGGCAGCGTGATCGTCACCGGGTCGGGAAAGTCGCCGGTCAGCAGGGCGGTGTACGCCGCTGTCGTGGCGGCGGTCGCACAGGCGCCGGTGGTCCAGCCGGGGCGCAGGCCGGTGTGCTTGAGTTGGGCGCCGCGCCCGCCCCTGGCCTCGCTGCCGCCCTTGGCCTCGCTGCCGCTCATCACCACTCGCCGCTCATGAAGGGAACCCGGTCCTCGTGCACGTACTGATCCTGGGCGGAACGGCCGAGGCCCGCCGTCTCGCCGAGCTCCTGGCGGCCGAAGAGGGTGTGCTCCGGGTGACGAACTCGCTGGCCGGACGGGTCTCCGCGCCCCGGCTGCCGCCCGGCGAGGTGCGCGTCGGCGGTTTCGGCGGGGCCGAGGGGCTCGCCGAGTGGCTGCGCGCGCACCGGGTGGACGTGCTCATCGACGCCACCCACCCCTTCGCCGGGACGATCAGTTTCCATGCGGCGCGGGCCGCCGCCGCGGTCCATGTTCCCCTGCTCGCGCTCCGGCGTCCCGGCTGGGTGCCGGTCGAGGGCGACGACTGGCACGGGGCCGGCTCCCTGGAGGGGGCCGCCGCGCTGCTGCCCACGCTCGGCCGGCGCGTGTTCCTCACCACCGGGCGCCTGGGCCTGGCGGCCTTCGCCGGCGCCGCGCTGGACGAGCTGTGGTTCCTCGTCCGTACCGTCGACGCGCCACAGGCTCCGCACCCCGCCCGCATGGAGGTACTGCTCGACCGGGGCCCCTTCACCCTCGACGGCGAACGCGAACTGCTGCGCCGCCACCGCGTCGACGTCCTCGTCACCAAGGACAGCGGCGGCCCGGCCACCGCCCCGAAACTCACGGCGGCGAGGGAAGCGGGCGTCCCGGTGGTCGTCGTACGGCGCCCGGCGGTGCCCGAGGGTGTGCGCGTGGTCGAGGGGCCGGAGGAGGCGGTGCGGGCGCTGCGGCTGGGTGGCTGTCCCGCGCCGTGCGAGCCGGGCTGACCGCCCCGGCCGGGGTGCGGGCGCGGCTCCCGCCTGGGTCCCCGGGTGGGACTCCAACCGGGGCGGGGTGGTGCGGGCGTTGCGGCTGGGCGGTTGCCCCGCGCCGTGCGAGCCGGGCTGACCGCCCCGCCCGGGCCCGTACCCCGGGCACGGCCCCACCCGTACCCCGGGCACGGCCCCACCCGTACCCCGGGCACGGCCCCGCCCGTACTCCGGCACCGCCCCGCCCGTACTCCGGGCACGGCTCCGCCCCGGAGTTCGGCAGAGCCGTCTCCTTGCCGGCCAATCCGCCGCGGAGCCTGGACGCGCGGCTCGCCCCGGGCGGCCGGGTGTCGCTCCAGACCATCACCATGCCGCACGAGCGTTGCTCGCCACCCGGGACACCTTCACCTGGATCCACAAGTACGTCCTCCCCGGCGGGTTCATCCCGTCCACACGGGCGATCGAGGACACGGTCCGCGACCACACCCGCCTGCGCCCGGCCCGACGTGACGGTTTCGGCGCGCACTACGCGGAAACCCTGCGACTGTGGCGGGAGCGGTTCACCGCACGTGCGGACGACGTCGAGGCGCTCGGCTTCGACGAGACCTTCCGCCGGTTGTGGACCTTCTACCTCGCCTACTCCGAGGCCGGGTTCCGCTCCGGCTACCTCGACGTCCAGCAGCACCTCTTCACGAAGGAGCCCGCCGCCACCTTGAACACCCACCACGAGGGACGGTGAACGGCGTGGACGGCTTCCCGTGGGGGGCCTTCGCGCAGGGCCTCGCCCCGGCCGCCGCCGCTGCCCTCGCCGTCATGCTCGTCACCTTCGCCGCCGCCGTACGCACAGGCCTGCACCGGATCGTGGACGTCGCCTGGGGGATCGGGTTCACGGGGGTGGCGATGGTGAGCCTCGTGGCCTCCGCCGGGGACGGTGATGTCGTACGGCGCCTGCTGGTGACCGTACTGACAGCGGTGTGGGGGCTGCGGCTGGCGGCGCACATCGCCCGCCGGGGCCGGGGGCACGGCGAGGACCCGCGCTACGAGGCACTGCTCGCGAAGGCCCCCGGCAACCGGAACCTGTACGCCCTGCGCATGGTCTACCTGCTGCAGGGAGGGCTGGTCTGGCTGGTGTCGCTGCCCGTCCAGGCCGCGCAGTACGTGGCCGGACCGCTGTCGGTCCTCGCCTGGATCGGCGTGGCGTTGTGGGCGGTCGGTCTCGGCTTCGAGGCGGTGGGGGACGCGCAGCTGGCCCGGTTCAGGGCCGATCCGGCGAACCGGGGCAGGATCATGGACCGGGGTCTGTGGGCCTGGACCCGGCATCCCAACTACTTCGGGGACTTCTGTGTGTGGTGGGGCATGTTCCTGCTGGTCTGCGACTCCCCGGAGGCGGCGGCCGTGACCGCTGTCTCGCCGGTGGTGATGAGCCTGCTGCTGACCCGGGGCAGCGGAAAGCGCCTGCTGGAACGGCACATGGCCGACCGGCCCGGCTACGCGGAGTACGTGGCCCGCACCAGCGGTTTCCTCCCGCGTCCGCCGAGGCGGAAGGCGGCGGGCCCGTCGTGACCGGCCGGGTCGGGGAGAATGGGCCGTCCGGCCCGAACACCGCCGGTGCGCGCGGGCACGTGGACCGGGGCTGGGAGAGCGGCGGCATGCGGCAGTACGAGACCGGATTCCCCACGGCGCCCACGAGCGCGTTGCTGCCCCGCCGTTGCCCGTCGGCGCCGGGCGCCGTCGTCGTATTGCACGGCGGGCGGGAGGCGGGCCCGTCGTGACCGGTTTTTTTGACGCGCCCGCGAGCGCGTTGCTGCCTCGCCGTTGCCCGTCGGCGCCGGGCGCCGCCGTCGTCGTACTGCACGGCGGGCAGGAGGCCAGCGACCGCCGCTCCCGGCCCTGGCAGCTCGCCGCCCTGCGGATGGACCCCTTCGTCCGAGCGCTGACGGCCGCCTTGCCCGGCCAGGACGTCCTCGTCGCCCAGGTCCGCTACCGGCTGCGCGGCTGGAACGGCTCCCGGGCGGACCCGGTGAGCGACACCCGCCGGGCGCTGGACGAACTCGCCGAACTGGCCGGGCCCGTGCCCACGGTGCTGCTCGGCCACTCCATGGGCGGCCGGGCCGCCCTGCGCGCCGCCGGTCATCCGCAGGTGCGCGGCGTGGTCGCGCTGGCTCCGTGGTGGCCGCCCGGCGAGCCGGTGGAACAACTGGCCGGCAGGCACCTCATCGCCCTGCACGGCGAACGGGACCGCGTCACCTCGCCCGCCGAATCCGCCGACTGCGTACGCCGGGCGCGGGCGACGGCGGTCAGTGCGGGCATGGCCTTCGTCGGCGGGGGAGACCACCCGATGCTGCGCCGCCACCACTTCTGGCACGGTACGGCGGCGGCCCTCGTCGCTCATCTCCTCGACCCCACCGGCACCCCCGACCCGCTGCCCGCGGACTGCTACGGCCCCGGTCCCGGCCCCGGTGGTTTTCCCGTCCTCTGAGGACGGGTTCGCCGGGCACCACGGGTGAGGTACCCGGCGAACGTGGTCGCGGTCAGCTGCTGAGCATCAGCACGCTGGGTGGGGACTGGCCAGGACGGCGCACGCGATCGGTCCCGAATCTCCCGAATCTCTCAGACCCCCCGGATATCTCAGACCCCCCGAATCTCCCCGACATCCCTGACCGAAACCTGTCGGGAGCTTTACTGCACATTGATTGCAGGTGACTGTGACTGGCAGCAGTCTGGAGCGATGAGTCGTGAGGAGTGGATCAGGGTCGGTGGCATGGCCGCCTTCATCGTGGCGCTGCATGTCATCGGCTGGTTCACGCTGGTCGCGCTCGTCGCGCCCGAGCACTACAGCGTGGGCGGGAAGGCCTTCGGCATCGGCATCGGCGTGACCGCCTACACGCTCGGTATGCGGCACGCCTTCGACGCCGACCACATCGCCGCCATCGACAACACGACCCGGAAGCTGATGGGCGAGGGGCAGCGCCCGCTGTCCGTCGGGTTCTGGTTCTCGCTCGGCCACTCCAGTGTCGTCTTCGCCCTCACCCTGCTGCTGTCGCTGGGCGTCAAGGCCCTCGCCGGACCGGTCCAGGACGACGGATCGACCCTGCACAACGTCACCGGCCTCATCGGTACGACCGTCTCCGGGACGTTCCTCTACCTCATCGCCGGCATCAACCTGGTCATCCTCATCGGCATCTGGAAGGTGTTCCGGCAGATGCGGACCGGCCACTTCGACGAGGACGCGCTGGAGGAGCAGCTGGGCAGCCGGGGCTTCATGAACCGTCTCCTGGGCCGCTTCACGAAGTCGATCACCAAGTCGTGGCAGATGTATCCCCTGGGCCTGCTCTTCGGCCTCGGCTTCGACACGGCCACGGAGGTCGCGCTCCTGGTGCTGGCCGGGTCGGGTGCGGCGTCGGGGCTGCCCTGGTACGCGATCCTGTGCCTGCCCGTCCTCTTCGCGGCCGGGATGTCCCTGCTCGACACGATCGACGGCTCGTTCATGAACTTCGCGTACGGCTGGGCGTTCTCCAAGCCGGTCCGCAAGGTCTACTACAACCTCACGATCACCGGACTGTCGGTCGCCGTCGCGCTCATCATCGGCACGGTCGAACTGCTCGGCCTGATAGCCGAACAGGCGGACCTCCACGGCCCGTTCTGGGACCGGGTGTCCGGCCTCGACCTCAACGTCGTCGGCTACGTCATCGTCGGCCTGTTCTTCGGGACATGGGCCGTAGCCCTGGTGGTGTGGAAGGTCGGCCGCATAGAGGAGAGATGGACCTCCGGCCTGGCAAACCCGAACCTGGCGGACACAAAGACGTAACCACCCCCTCCGCCGAGCGGCTCCGGGCGTACGCCGCCTGCTCACGCCGGGCGCGGGGCCTTGCTCGTGCCGGCCGCCCGGCCCCCGCTCACGCCGGGCGCGGGCCCTTGCTCGTGCCGGCCGCCCGGCCCCCGCTCACGCCGGGCGCGGGCCCCCGCTCACGCCGACCGCACGGCCTGTGCTCACCCCGGCCGCACGACCCCCGCTCACGCCGGCCGCACGGCCTGTGCTCACCCCGGCCGCACGACCCCCGCTCAGGCCGCGCAGCGCCTCTCACTCCGTCTCGCTGGCGAGCGCGTTCACCGCTGCCGCCGCGATGGCGCTGCCGCCTCGGCGGCCGTGTACGACCAGGTGTTCCAGTCGGGACGGGTGCTCGGCCAGTGCGGTCTTCGACTCGACGGCGCCGACGAAGCCCACCGGGACGCCGATCACCGCGGCCGGGCGGGGTGCGCCCTCCTCGATCAGCTCCAGTAGCCGGAAGAGGGCGGTCGGTGCGTTGCCCACGGCCACCACGGCACCCTCCAGCCGGTCGCGCCACAGTTCCAGCGCGGCGGCGCTGCGCGTGGTGCCGAGTTTCGCCGCCAGGTCGGCCACCGCCGGGTCGGTGAGCGTGCAGATGACCTCGTTGCCGGCGGGGAGCCGCCCGCGGGTGATGCCGCTGGCCACCATCGAGACGTCGCAGAGGACGGGCGCGCCCGCGCGCAGGGCCTCGCGGGCGCGGGTGACGACGTCCGGCGTGTAGCCGAGGTCGCCCACGAGGTCGACCATCCCGCAGGCGTGGATCATCCGTACGGCGACCTGGGCGACGTCGGCCGGCAGACCGGCGAGGTCCGCCTCGGCGCGGATGGTGGCGAAGGACTGGCGGTAGATCGAGGCGCCGTCCTTCTCGTACTCGAACACAGTGCTCTCACTCATCCGTCGACGTGCGTGCTGCGGGCCCCGGTGATTCTACGAACGCGCGGACCGAGGCCCTTCCCGCCCTCCGTCCCGGACGAGGACGTCGTCAGGATGACCCACGAGAACGCGATGCGTACCGGCACTGTCGGTGAGGTGGGGCGCGTCGGGGTGATCGGTGCCCCTCGGGGCAGCCCGGCCTGCCCTGACGGCTCCTGACGGATGACCTTCCCGGCCGTAGCGTCGAACAGTGAGCCTATGGACTTCCCTCGAACCTGCTTCGACCACTGTGGATCCCGGCGGCAGCGCGACCGTGCGGCTGCGTCTGCGCAACACCGGTGACGTGGTCGACGAGTACCGCTTCGAACCTGTCGGGGCCCTCGCGCCCTGGACGACGGTGGAGCCCGCCTCGCTGCGGCTGTACCCGGGCACGACAGGGACGGTGGAACTGACCTTCGCGCCCCCGCGCACACCGGACGCGACCGCCGGCCCGAACGCGTACGCGGTACGGATCACGCCGACCGAGTATCCGGAGTCGACGACCGTCCCCGAGGGGAATCTGACGATCACCCCCTTCACGGAGGTGCGCGCCGAACTCGTACCCCCGACGGTGAAGGGCCGTTTCCGGGGACGGCCGAAGCTCGCTGTCGACAACCTCGGCAACACCAAGGTGACCGCGTCACTCAGCGGGCACGACAACGGCGACCAGCTGTCGTACGACATCCATCCGGCCAACATCCAGATCGAGCCCGGCCGTGCCGCGTTCGTGAAGGCCACGCTGAAGCCGCGGCAGATCATCTGGTTCGGGTCCAAGCAGGAGCAGCCGTACACGCTCGCTGTGAAGCGGTCGGGCGTGACGCCGCTCGCCGTCGAGGGCACCTATGTGCAGCGGAGTTTCCTGCCCGGCTGGCTCGCCGGGGCGCTCGGGATCTTCCTGGCGCTCGCCATCACGTTCGCGATGCTGTGGATCGCCTACAAGCCCCGGGTCGTCAGCAGCGCCAAGGAGTGGCAGGAGGCCGCCGTCAGCACGTTGCCGCCCGCCCTCTCGCCGCCACCGGCCCAGCCCTCGGCGCCCGCGGTGTCGGCGCCGCCCGCCGATCCTGACCCGCCGGCGGCTCAGCCGACTCCCTCGGCGCAGGCCGACGGCGGCGGGGGCGGCGGCGGGGGCGAGAAGCCCGCGCCCGCCAAGCCGAAGGCCCCGAGCGTGCTGCCCGCGTACGACGTCATGCTGCGCAACCCGACCACCAAGATGTGCGCAGATCTCCCGGCAGCCGACGACACCGACTCGAAGAACCGGGTGGTCCAGTCGACGTGCGACGAGAACTCCGCCACCCAGCGGTGGAACCTTGAGGTGAGGTACCCGAAGCTGGGTCCCGGCGCCACGGCTCTCTTCCAGATGCGCAATGTCAGGGAGGGGCTGTGCATGGATCTCGGGTACTACAAGGCCCAGCCCATCAGGTCCCCGATACTGCGGTACACCTGCGACGGCACGACCGCCGACAACCAGCTGTGGTGGCTTGCCAAGCAGGCGAGCGGCGCCTACTGGATCCGCAACTACGCGAGCGACAACGCGTGCCTGGACGTCGCGGGCTTCAGCACCGGCGGCAAGGGAACCAACCTCACGCTCTACACCTGCTCCAACACCGACGACCAGGAGTGGCAGATCATCCGGCCCGCGCGCTCATGACCCACGCTCACGCGACGGCCTGAGGACACAGAAGAACCCGACCGCTGGCGACGGGGGATGCACCAGCGATCGGGCTCTGGCCAAGGGTAACAAGACTGGCTGCTCAGTGGGAGCCGACTACTCCGCAACAACGACCAGTTGTGATCGGGATCACTCTCTTTAGTGCTCACTTCCGTACAACCGTTCCCCAACTACTTCCCGGTAGTTACGAGTACCGCCGCAGGACTTCCGAGTACGCCCCCTGCGTCGAACGCGTCGGAGATCATGAAGCATGCGCCCGGATGACTGGTACCTCACCGACGATGTGCCGCGTACGACTTCGGGTAGGCGGGATCTTTCCGCACCCCTGGCAGCTCACCCCCCGCAGCTCACCCGTCGCACGGTGGCTCGTACGACAGCTGCGGCAGATACTCGTGCCACCTCTCCGCCGTAAGCACGCCCCGGGTCGTCGAGCAGATGTGCTCGACGGCCCTGTCGACGTCGAGGTTCCACAGCCGGACCGTGTCCGCGCCGCTCGACACCCCGACGAAGTCGCCGTGGGGGCTGAACGCCAGGAAGTTGCCCGTCTTGGCGTTGGGGCTCATCGACTGGCCGATGGGTTTCGCCCTGGCGGGATCCCCGACGTCCCAGAGCCGGACGGTGTTGTCGTTGCCGCCGCTCGCCAGGACGTCTCCGTCCGGGCTGAACGTCAGTGACTCGACCGCCTCGGTGTGCCCGGTGAGAGGGGAACCCACGCTGTGGGCGTCGGCCGGGTCGGAGACGTCCCAGAGGCGGACCGTGCCGTCGTCGCTCCCGCTGGCCAGCGTCCGGCCGTCCGGACTGAGAGCCAGCTCGTTGACGGGACCGAGGTGTCCCCTGAGCACCTTGCCGAGAAGGGTGGCCCTGGCCGGGTCGGTGACGTCCCAGAGGCGGATCGTGCCGTCCGCGCTGGCGCTGGCCAGCGTCCGGCCGTCCTGGCTGAAGACGTTGGAGTCGACGTAACCCTTGTATCCGGTGAGCTGGGAGCCGAGCGGGCGCAGACGGGAAGGGTCGGCCGCGTCCCACAACTGCACGGTGAAGTCCTTGTAGGCCGTGGCCAGGATGCGCCCGTCCGGGCTGAACGCGATGGTGTCCGCGAACCGGGTTCTCAGTTTGACGGGGTCCGCGAAGGCGACCGGACGCTTCGGATCGCTGACGTTCCACAGCTGGACCGTGCTGTTTCCGCTCGCCATCGCGAGAACGCGGCCGTCGGGGGAGAACACCGGCGACCGTACCTCGCCCTCCCCGGGAGTGAACGGTTCGCCCTGCGTCACCGGGTGTTCGGGATCGGACACGTTCCACAGGCGGACCCGTCCGTCGCGCGAGCCCGTGGCCAGCAGCCTGCCGTCCGGGCGGAACACGCCGATGCGGCCGATCATGTCCGACGTCGGCAGCGACCACAGCCGCACCTTCCGGTCGCCGCTGCCGGTGGCGAGCGTACGGCCGTCGGGGCTGAAGCCCAGCGCGTACATCTCGCCGCTGCTGCCCGCGAGGGGTTCGCCGACCTCCGACGGGTACTGCGGATCGCTGACGTTCCACAGGCTCGCCGTGCCGTCCGCGCTGGCGGCGGCCAGCGTGGTCCCGTCCGGGCTGAACGCCACCGACCAGATCGCGTCGGTGTGACCGGTCAGCGGTGCGCCGAGCTGGGCGGCGTGCCCGGGGTCGGACACGTCCCACAGCCGGATCGTGTCGTCGGCGGCGCCGCTGGCGAGGGTGCGGCCGTCGGGGCTGAAGGCCACGGAGTGCACCAGGTCCGTGTGACCGGTCAGTTTTGTGTCGTACGGCTTCGGGTCACGCGGCTTCGACACGTCGTACAGCCGGATCGCCTTGTCGTCGCCGCTCGCCGCCAGTCTCCGCCCGTCGGGGCTGAACGCGATGGCGCGCACGGCGGCGCCCGCGCCCGTGAGGGTGCTGAGAGGGGCCGGGCGGGCCGGGTCGGCCATGTTCCACAGGCGGACCGTGCGGTCCTCGGCGGCCGAGGCGAGCGTGTGGCCGTCCGGGCTGAAGGCGATCAGATAGATCGTGCCGTCATGGCCGTTCAGGGGTGTGCCGAGGGGGCGCGGACGGGCCGGGTCGGTCACGTCCCAGCGGCGGATCGTGCCGTCGTCGCCCGCGCTGACCAGGGTGCGCCCGTCAGGGCTGAAGACCGCGCTGCTCACCCAACTCGCGTTCGCGGCGAGGGGCTTGCCGAGCGCCTTGGGACGCGCCCGGTCCGACACGTCCCACAGGCGTACGGTCCCGTCGTAGCTGGCGGTGGCCAGGAGCCGACCGTCGGGGCTGAACGTGGTCAGGTAGACGGCGCCGGTGTGGCCGGTCAGCGGGGTGGCCAGCGGGGTGTTCACGATCGAGATCAGACGGCTGCGGGTGCTCGCGTCGTCCGGACGGAGACCGTGGGCGACCAGGCTGAGCTGCGCCGACAGCGACGGGTCGCTGGACTGGACACGGTCCGCCTCCGCGAGCACGTTCTCGAACACCGCGTCGTCGCGCTGCTGCCGGGCGATCAGCGCCGCGCCCCCGGCCAGCAGGGCCAGTACGACCACGGCGGCGACGGCGGCGCGGCTGATCAGGACGGTACGCCGGCGCAGCTTGACCGAGGCGGCCAGGAACTGCACCGCGCCACGCGTCAGGAAGGTGTCACCGGCGGACTTGGCCCAGGTGTGCGCCTGTTCGAGCCGGGAGCCCCGGTAGAGGAGGGAGGTGTCGCGCTTGGACTCCTCCCAGGACCGGCTGTCGTCCTCCAGTCGCTGGCGCAGCAGGTTGCCGCCCCGGTCCTCGTCGATCCAGTCGCGCAGTCGCGGCCAGGCGTGCAGCAGTGCCTCGTGGGTGATCTCCACGCTCTCCGAGTCGAGCGTCACCAGCCGGGCGCGCACCAGCGCTTCGAGGGACTCCTGCGTCTTGTCCGGGTCCGCCGACTCGGCGGTCAGCTGCCGTCGCGTACCGCGTCTGCGCGTGGCCTGGGTGTCCTCGCCCAGCCGTACCAGCCGGAGCAGCAGCAGCCTCGCGGCGGTACGGGCCGCCGGGTCCAGGCCGGTCCAGGCGCGCTCGGCGGTCGCCGCCACCGCTCCCTGGATACCGCCGGCCGCGCGGTAGCCGGACAGCGTCAGCCGCCCCGCCTTGCGGCGCTGCCAGGTGGCGAGCAGGGCGTGCGAGAGGAGGGGCAGGACGCCCGCGTCGTGCGTGCCGCGCGGTCCGTCGGCGCTCACCTCCCGCACGATCAGTTCCGCGAGCCCCGGTTCGAGCTCCAGGCCGACGGCCTTGGCCGGCCCGGTCACCGCGTCCCGCAGCTCGGCGGTGGTCAGCGGTCCGAGGACCATGTGCCGGTGCTGGAGCGCGTCGGCGAGTTCGGGATGGCGAAGGCACTGGTCGTAGAAGTCGGCGCGCACACCGAGGACGACGAGTGCGGCGGCCTGCTGACCGGGCCCGGGGGGGCGAGGAGGCGGCGTGGAGGAACTGGATGAAGGTGTTCCGGACCGTCTCGTCGGAGCAGAGAGTGAACGTTTCCTCGAACTGGTCGACGATGACGACGGGGCGACCGGAGGAAGAGAAAGGGACTGGGGAAGACGCAGGGGAGGAGACAGGAAAAGCGGCAGTGGCGGAAGCAGTGGCGGAGGCGGAGATAGGGACAGAGGAATCGGTGGAGGCGTCGGGGGCGTCGCGGCGGGACCAGGCGGTGACCGTCTCCCGTACCGCATGGGCGAATTCGGGTGTACCGGGCTCGGTCGCCGGCTGTCCGGCGGGGGTGAGGATCTCCGAGAGAGCGGGTATACGGCTGGTCAGTTCGGCGAGGGGATCACTGCCCGGGACGAGCTGAAGGATCTCGGGGGCCGGCCGGCCCGGGCCGCCCAGTGCCCCTTCGCGCAACGCGGGCACCAGCCCGGCGCTCAGCAGGGAGGACTTGCCCGCCCCGGAGGCGCCCACGAGCATCACCAGACCGCCGCCGGCGCCGCTCTCCCCGCCCGCCGTGGTCCCCGCCGAGTGGAGCTGGGCCAGGAGGGCGTCGGTGCTGCGCTCCCGGCCGAAGAACCACCGGGTGTCCTCCAGGCGGTACGAGGCGAGGCCCCGGTAGGGGCACACCCCGGCCGGCACTGCCGCGACCTCGGCGGCGGGCGGTTCCTCCTCGTCCAGGGGGCCGGTGACCCGGCCGCCCACCGGGTCGGCGACGGCGCGTTCCCACAGGCGCTGCCACTGGACCATGTCGTAGAGACCGGGGGAGACGGGCACGGGCCGGGCGCGCCGGGCCTGCGGCACGAGGACGCTCAGTACGGCGGCGAGGGCGGCGAACTGGGCGGGCGCGTTCTTGGCGCGCCGCCAGTCGCTGATCCGCTGTACGGAGACCCGCACGGGGCGGCCTCGCTCGTCGACCCGCTGCAACTGGACGACAGCTTCGGCCACCCGTTTGAGGGGAGGATTACCGGCCTCCTTGTACAGCAGTGAGAGCCGCTCCGCGAAGGCCGTGCGTGCCCCTGAGTCGGAACTCAAGGTCTCCACCCCTTACTTCCCACGCGTGCGTCATCCGGTGTCATCCGGACCGGAAAACCCACTCTATACGGCTGACCTGCGGTTACGTCGTGGGCCCTGCACCGGAACCTCCTCTCCTGGAGCCGGAAATGGCAGGATCATGCCGCAACAAGGAACCAGCCGCGTGGCGTCCACCCGGACCACCAGCGCAGCGATCCCAGGGGCAGCTCGGAGGCCGGACGTTTTCGGCCACAGCTACCTGGATTCGCCAGCCGGGTGAGTCGGTAGCGCCACGCGGGTCGAGATCCGCGGAACCGGCACCATCCGGACTCCTCCCGGGTCCCTGTCCATCGTTCGGCACCGGTCCCCACGTGGGGAGGGACCGGTGCCGATCGGCGTTGCGGGGGCAGTACGGTGCTGTGACGCGCAGGACCTCGCTGGGGGAGAACCCGTTGAGCGCTCGGATTCTGGTCGCCGAAGACGACGAGATGCAGTCCCGCCTGATCCGGATCTACCTGGAACGGGAGGGCAACGCCGTGCAGGTGGTCGGCGACGGCCGCGCGGCGCTGGACCAGGCCCGCTCGACGAGCCCCGACCTCATCGTGCTGGACGTGATGCTGCCCCTGGTCGACGGACTCGACGTGTGCCGCATCCTGCGCACCGAGTCGGACGTACCGATTCTGCTGCTCACCGCGCGCACCACCGAGGAGGACATGCTCCTCGGCCTCGACCTCGGCGCCGACGACTACCTGACCAAGCCGTACAGCCCCCGCGAACTGACCGCACGGGTACGGGCCCTGCTGCGCCGGTCCCGGAAGGCGGGTGCGGCGGCGCAGCCCTCGGTGCTGCGGGTCGGCCAGGTGCCTCCTCCCCCGGCTTCAGCCGGGGGAGGAGGCACGGTCGTTCTCAGGCCCGTGCGCGTGACTCAGGGGTGCGCCGGCCCAGCGAGTCGAAGATCACGGCGGTGATCAGCACCCCACCGGTGATCATGTACTGGACCGCAGTCTGGACGCCCAGCAGCGCCATGCCCGAGGCGATGGACTGGATGATGAGCACCCCCAGCAGCGCGGACCAGGTCGAGCCGCGCCCGCCGAACAGGCTGGTGCCGCCGATGACGGCGGCGGCGACGGCGTTGATCAGCAGCATTCCGGAGCCCGAGACCTGGCTCGCCGAGGTGAACCGCGACGCCACGAACAGCCCGCCGAACGCCGCCAGGGCCCCCGACACCATGAACACCGAGATCCGTACGCGCGTCACGTCCACGCCCGCCCGCCGGACCGCCTCCGCACCGCCGCCCAGGGCGAGGACCTGCCGCCCGTAGGGCGTGCGGCGCAGCAGGAGGTCCGTGGCGACGATGACCGCGAGGAAGATCAGCAGCGCCAGTGGCAGCCCCTCGAAGCGGCCCAGTACGGCGACGGTGGCGAACGCGACCGCCGCGAGCAGGGCCGTACGCATCCAGATCTCGCCCACCGGCCGGCACGGCATTCCGGCGCCGGCCCGGCGGCCCCGGTCACGGAGGGAGATGAGCAGGTAGGCGGCCGTGCAGAGCGTCGCCAGGCCGTAGGTGAGGACGGGGGCGCCGATGTACCGGCTGGTCAGCTCGGCGACCAGGCCGTCCTCGCTGAAGTGGATGGTGTTGTCCGGCCCGAGCAGGTAGAGCATCAGACCGCTCCAGGCCAGCAGCCCGGCAAGGGTGACGACGAAGGCGGGTACGCGGAACCGGGCGAAGAGGAACCCTTGGATCGCCCCGATGGCCGTACCGCAGACCACCGAGATGATGACGGCGAGCCATTCCGTCATGCCGACGTCCACGTTGAGCGCCGCGAACATCGCGCCCGACAGCCCGGCGAGTGAGCCCACGGAGAGGTCGATCTCACCGATCAGCAGCACGAAGACGATGCCGACGGCGACCATGCCGGTCCCGACGATGTCCACGCTGAGGACGGAGAGGTTGCGCGGCGAGAGGAAGCGATCGTTGAGGCACTGGAAGACCACCCAGGTCGCGGCGAGCGCGAGCAGCACCGGGGCGGGACCGAGCCCGCCTTCGCGCGCCCTGCGACGCAGGGCGCCGACGCCCGCGACAAGACGCGGCTTCACCTTCCCGGCCACACCACTGACAGCCGCACGTCTCACAGCCGTACCTCTCACGGCCACACCTCGTCAGGGTGCGGCCGGTGGGCCACGGCGTGGTCCGCCGCGCCGGTGATGGAGGAGATGATCTGCTCCTGGGACGTGGTGTTGACGTCGAAGAGGCCGTTGTTGCGGCCCAGGCGCAGGACGGCGACCCGGTCGGCGACGGCCTTGATGTCACTCATGTTGTGGCTGATCAGCAGCACTCCGAGCCCCTGGTCGCGCAGCTCCTCGATCAGATCGAGGAGCTGGTTGGCCTGCTGGATGCCGAGGGACGCGGTGGGCTCGTCGAGCAGCAGGAGCCGGGGCGAGGCCAGAAACGAACGGATGATCGCGACGACCTGCCGCTGACCGCCGGAGAGGCCGGCGAGCGGTACCCGTACGTCGGGGATCCGGATGGACAGGGTGTGCAGCAGTTCGAGGGTGCGGCGCTCCATCTCGACCTCGTCGAGGACGCCGAAGCGGTGGATCTCCCGGCCGAGGAAGAGGTTGGCGACGACGTCGAGGTTCTCGCACATCGCGAGGTCCTGGTAGACGGTCGCGATGCCCAGCAGTCTGGCGTCCTGGGGGCGCCGGATCTGGACGGCGTGGCCCTCCCACTCCACGACCCCGCGATCGGGGGGTCCGACCCCCGAGATCACCTTGACCAGGGTGGACTTGCCGGCGGCGTTGTCACCGACGAGGGCGACCACCTCCCCGGCCCTGACCTCCAGCTCGATGTCGACCAGTGCCTGTACGGCGGCGAACCGCTTGGAGACACCGCGCAACGCCAGCAGGGGCTGACCGGGCACGGGGCCACCTCCTTCGGATGCGTCAGTTCCTTCGGGTGTCTCAGTTCCTTGGGGTGTCTCAGGTCCTTCGGATGTGCCAGGTTCTTCGCTTGCGTCAGGTGAGTCCGGCCCGGTCACAGGCCGCCCGGAGAGCAGGTGTACAGATCTGGTCGACGGTGTACATGCCGTCCTTCACCAGGGTCCTCCTGATATCGCCGACAGTCACCGGGACGGACGGCAGCAGAACCGCCGGTACGTCCTTGGTGGTGGGGCTGTCGACGCTGCCGGTGGCGATGGCCCCGATCTTCTCGCCGCGTCCGAGGGCGACGGCCATCTCGACGGTCGCGTCGGTCGCGCGCTTGTAGGGCTTGTACACGGTCATGTACTGCTCGCCCTTGACGATGCGCTGTACGGCCAGGAGGTCGGCGTCCTGACCGGTGACCGGGGGCAGCGTCGCGACCTTGGCGGCCTTGAGGGCGGAGATCACGGCGCCGGCCATGCTGTCGTTGGCGGACAGGACGCCGTCGATGTTCTCGGCGCCCAGGGCGGCGATGGCGCCGGTCATGTTGGCGTAGGCGTTCTCGGGCCGCCATCCGACGGTGTCGTACGACTTGCCGATCGTCACCTTGCCCTTGAGTACGGCGAGGGAGCCGCCCTTGTACCAGCCGGAGTTGGGGTCGGTGGTGGCCCCGTTCATCATGACGATCCGCCGGCCGTCGCCCCTGGCGCTCATGGCCTTCAGCAGGGCCTCCGCCTGGAGCCGCCCGACCACCGCCCCGTCGAACGTGACGTACCCGGAGATGGGCCCCTCCGCGAGCCGGTCGTAGGCGACGACGGGAATGCCGGCCCGGTGCGCGGCCTCGACGGACGGACGCATCAGCTGGGGGTCGACGGCGGCGAGGATGACCACGTCCACACCCCGGGTGATCATGGCATCGAACTGCTGCTGCTGAACCGCCGGGTCGGACGTGGCGGCGACGGTCGCGGCAGGGCAGTCCGGGCACAGCACCTTGACCTGCTTCTCGATCAGCGGCCGGTCGAACCGCCCGAACCGGGAGTCGCCGCCCCCGGGCATCAGTACACCGACGTTGATGCTGTCACCCTTGCCACCACCGGCGTCCTGGCCGCCACAGGCTCCGAGAAGGCTCAGACCGACGGTGACGACGCCGATGACGGCGACGACGGGAAACCCACGCTTCACTGCGACTGCTGAATGGCCGGCACCGAGACTCATGTTCGGTTCCCTTAAGCTTTTGTGCAGTTTTGGCACATAGTGAAACATAATCCCAATAGGGGCTTATGTGAACTTAGGGCCAGCGTAGCCAAGCTGTCGAGGTCGCGCTCGGAGTCGGCAGCCGCCGGGACGGTTCAGAGACGCAGGACGATCAGGGCGGTGTCGTCGGTGTGCCCGGCGGGCGGCAGAAGGTCGGTCAGAAGTGCGTCGGCCAGGGCCTCGGGCGCCGAGCGCCGGTGGTGGGTGAGGGAGTCGGCGAGGCGGGCAAGGCCGGTGTCGATGTCCTCGTCACGGCGTTCGATCAGGCCGTCGGTGTACAGCACCAGAAGGGAGCCCTCGGTGAAGGGCGTACAGGCCTCGGGACGGGCGGCGCGCTCGGGTCTCGCACCGAGCGGCGGGTCGGTGGCCCCGTCGAGGAAGGCGACTTTGCCGTCGGGGTGCACGAGGGCCGGCGGAGGGTGGCCGGCACAGCTGTAGGTGATGGTGCGGCTGTCCCAGTCGATGAAGGTCGTCACGACGCTGGCCGACTGCGCGCCCTCGACGGAGTCGGCGTACAGATCGAGGGCGTCCAGGGCCTGGGCGGGCCCGCCCGCGACCCGGGTCGCGCCGCTCAGGGCGCTGCGCAACTGGCCCATGGCGCAGGCCGCCGCCAGCCCGTGGCCGACGACGTCACCGACCGCGACCGCGAGGCTCCCGCCGGACAGATCGACCAGGTCGTACCAGTCGCCGCACACGTTCAGCGTGCCGACGGCGGGCTGGTAACGCACGGCTGCCGCGTGCGGCCCGGTCGGGCCCGGCGGGGGCAGCATCGCTGCCTGCAGCGCCAGGGCGACCTCGCGTTCACGGGCGTGCGCCGTACGCAGCCGCTCGTTGACCTCCTGCAGTTCGCGGGCCCGGGTGTACAGCTCGGCCTCCAGCGCGTGGGCCTTGCTGTCACCGTCCGGAACGCCGAAGGCACGGATGAACTCGGTGACCTCCTCCACCCGGTGCACCACCAGGGCGACGTGCCCGTCGAGGCCGAGGACCGGCGCGTTGACCGGGCTCCAGTAGTGCTCCTGCCAGTGGCCGGGCCGTTCCGGGTCCTCGATGTCGTAGCGGAGCAGCGCCATCGTGTCGCGCTCGCCGGTGGCCACCGTACGGAGCATCGACGTCTCGGTCTCCCGCATGCTGCCGGCGACGGCCGGATCGTCGGGATTCTCGGGGAAGACGTCGAAGATGTAGCGGCCCACCAGCTGCTCGCGGGTGCGCCCGGACAGCCGTACGAAGTCGTCGTTGGCGTCGGCGTACACCAGGTCAGGGGTGAGCAGGGCCACCATGCCGGGCAGGGCCCGGAAGACCGCCGCGTAGTCGATCTGCGGTTTCCTCATGTGCTGCCCTGTCTGTTTTACCTGTTTTCCCTGTTTGGCCAGTCTGCCTCGGCGCCGGGTCGAGTACACAGTGCTTTGCCGGTGGTGGTGCCGGGTGAGGGACTGCCGGGCTGCTCGATCGGCGGATCATACGGGGGCGCGATGGGCCAGGCGGTGACCGCAGCCATGCTGCGGGTGGCGGATGTGCACACGTCGTACGGTCGGGGCGCAAGCACGTCGCCATCGCCCGCGCCCTGGCCAACAGCCCTTCGATCCTCACCGCCGACGAGCCGACGAGCCGACCGGCAGTTGGACGCGGAGACCGGGCACTCCGTGAGGGAACTACTGCGCGCGGTCGCCCGCAGCGAACAGATCACGGCTCTCGCGGCCACCCATGACAGAACACTCCTCGACCTATGCCAAGGGTTCCATGGCCGCGCGGCGAGTGATCGACAGTTCCGGCCCGCTCATGGCGCTACGCCGCCGCGTTTGTAGCCATCCCACAACCGCCCACCGACCTGCCCCAATACCTCGTCCACCACGTCGACGAGGGACCCGACCTGACCGGCCAGCACCGCTTGAACGGCGTTATGCAGGCGCATGCTGAGCCCTGGTGCCGTGAGTTCAAGACGGCGTGCCATCCACTTCCCGCCTCCACTCCAAGAACCACCAATGGCGAGCGCCAACTCGCTTGTTCGTCGCGCCAGTTCGATGGCGATGAACAGCCGCTCGCCCTGGGCGGCGCTCCCCGAGAGGTCGTCGAGGAGGTCGGTCATCCCGTAGCGGAGGTCATCGATCTCTTCGACCGACACGGTAGGTGGCCCCGCGGTGGCCAGCTTCCGAGCTTCAGCGGCGAGGCGCGCGCCGACTCCATCGGTGTCCAAGAGCAGCAGCCCGTCTGCGCACATCCAGAGCAGTGGCGACCGGCGCTTGCGTACTTCCCGCTCGACGTAGTCGTACCAACTCGCCTCGGTGTGCACGAACAGCTCCACCGGCCAGTCATCGTGCCGGAAGCTTGCCCGGTAGGGGGCAGGGGCTCCATAGAGCAGCACCACGATGTCAAGGTCAGACATCGGAGTGCGGCGGCCCGTCACGACGCTGCCTCCCAGGAATGCCGCCCGAGCTTTGGGGTGGTGTTCGTCCACCACGGCACGCGCAGTGTCAATCGGGTCCATGAAGCAACTATCTGCGCCCTGCCGGTCGCACGCATGGGGGTTTCTTCGCCCGCACCAGCAGGGGTGCGGCGGCATCAGTTCGATGGGGGCAGACTGAAAAGATCTCCCATAGGACTGGGGGTCGAGCTGGGCGGGCTGCCCGTGGCCTGGCAGCTCAGCGCCAGCCCGCATGCGACTTCCGCGATGACGGAGGCCCCCTTGCGGGAGCCGCTCCCTGATGTCGCTCCCAAAGCGGGGCCGCACAACAAATCAGGCCCGGTGCTGATCTCTCAGCACCGGGCCTGACCTGGCGTTTTACTGTCGGGGTGGCGGGATTTGAACCCACGACCTCTTCGTCCCGAATTAGGCCCTGGAAGATCGCCGACCTGGGGATCGCACCAAAAATGCAGGTCAGGGCGTCGGTAGGTGTCGGTCTCCGGTGGTGTTACGGGGTCGCGATCTCAAGATCGTCTCCAGGATTTCTCCAGAAGGCATAGCAAGGCTGCGAGCAGAGGCTTCAGGAGGTCGAGAGCAGCATTCAGGGGGTAGCTCGCGACACGAGGTACGTAGCCAACTCTACAACCGCATGTGAACTTCCGACTCAGGACACTGGACGACACTGGACGCCATCAAGAAGGGCTCATTTTCTGGCCGAAATACGAGTTCCGGGCCGGAAGGAATGCATGCTATCGCACCAACCGAACCTCAGATCTTTCTCAACTTCCATATTTTTCGTTGACACGAACATGCGGATATGGAAATTTGATGAGCGTCAACTCCAATGACCACCTAAGTTGAGGAATGGAGTAGCAGTGCGTACTACAACCAGGATTTTCTTGGCGGGGTTCGCGATGCTCGGCTTTGCTCTTGCGGTGCCTATCACCGCATCGGCCAGCACCAGCGCGACGCAGTCACACCCAACCGGCTGCAATTCTGGAATCGCAGATCCTTACCGGACCTGGGCCGGGTGCAGGCACAGTAATGGTGGCCACTACCGGGCCATCGCAAATTGCAAGGACCCCGAGACCGGGAAAGTGACGACGGCAGAGGGGAACTGGCAGAGCGGTGGTGGACCTTCCTTCGCGTACTGCCAAGGATCCTCTGCGCCCTCGGTTGCAGGCTTCGAGACAAAGTACAACTAAGGGGCGTACGAGGTATCCAGACGCCACGCAGGCGGCATGATCCAAAAGATCCGATCAAGAAGGAGTTAGAGGAAATGAAGAAGCGTTGGTCAGCACTGGTGTCCGCGGGCGTTCTGGCAACGTCCGTCCTTGGCCTTCAAGGCACGGCATCGGCAGCTACCACAGGGTCCATCACAATAAAGTCCGCCCCAACCGGTTGCTCTTACCAGATAGTGTCATACGACGGACATCGGGGTTCGCAGGCCGAGTGCACAAGGAGCAATGGTGGGCATTACAAGGCGATCGTAGTGTGTAGGCGAATTATCGTTTCTGACGAAAGGGTGTCACGCGAGGCGGGAGTCTGGAAGGCCAGCGGGATCTCTATCGTGTGGTGCCCGCCGGAGACAATCCCTGAATATGCGGGGATCATGACGAAGACTTCCTAGGCGCCTGTATAGAAAGGGCCCGTCAATTTACTGACGGGCCCTTTCTGTTCGTTCAGGTGAATGACGTCAGGGAGGCTTTCCAACTTGATTGAGTAACAAGTCGGTTGCCCAGAGCGGCCCTTGAGGGAAAGGTGAAGCTCCTGGTACTCAGGTTGAACTAGCCCTGCCTGAGCGATCACCAGGGTTCGATGATCAGGCCGGTCCCGGCGAGGCCGCCGTCGACCTTAAGGGGATGGCGGAGGAGGAGTCACGCTTAATTTATGGGAATTAACGAAACCGAAGGTGAAATGCAAGAGGTTTTGATGTCAGCCATCCCGTGGTCAAAGAGAACAGAATATTCGAGTGCACTGAGCCGCTCGGGACATCAGCACCTTGCTGAGCGCGTCGAAACGCCTCAGCAATACAGTGATGAACCTCCATTCTGACGGGCGTATGACCGCACTTTCCGCTGGTTAAGTCACCATTCGCAGAGGACGACCGTTGCGTCATCCCCAGACTTGTAACGTGGCCACCGGCGTCCAGTGGGGTCCGTAGCCTCAACCTTACGTACGGCTGCGATCAAATCTCGGGGCCCGCCCGCGCGGAGCGTCGCGAACACATCGGACCAGGTCGCCATTTCGTATTCGGTCACGAGTCTCGATACGCCATCGGACATCACGGCAGCGGCCTGCACCTCGCTCAGTGATGTCATGCCAGTCAAGGCGTGCCCCGCTGCTTCTGGATCTGCCGCAGCCACCCAGTACCCCTCTGGCGTGTTGCGCACCTCCCTCTGAGCGAGCACGAGACGTTGCAGGGTTTCTCTGTGCTCCGGGGTGTGAGTCTCGTGTTGCTCAACCTCGGCTCTTATCTCGGGAAGAACATCGTCCACCCGAAGGTCAGTGAACACTGAGTAGCCTTGTGGTCCCTCGAAGACGATGGGCGAGTCAGCGAGGACGAGGTGGTCAAGGATTCCGGATCGGTGCCGCAGGACGGCGACCGTGGCTGATGGTGTCCCGGGATTTTTGAGGTCGCACTCTGGATGCAGCTTCGCAACGCGTTCGAGGGCATCACTCAAGCCGTCTGCGAGTTGACGATCCATGTCTGCAAGCGCGGCTACAAGTTGGCTCCCGAGGTGCGCCACGTACCACGGGACGCCATGTCGACATCCCGTGGTCAGGCCTGCTGTGCTGAGTCCGTCCAGCACGACAGCGAGCGTGGGGGTTCCGGCTCCCCAGTCCTCGTTGGGGTTTGCTCCCCCGGGGTGTGTGTCCATGCAGACGCGCATACTCATCCCTCGTGTCGGTACAGCGGGGTGACGCGGCGGCTCTCCAACACATCGAGCGTATCGGGGTCGTAGCGACAAGAAATGAGCGTTGAGAACCGACGGGTGCGGACCTCTCGATACAGCTCAGCAAGGTTGTTTTCCAGGTAGTGCACGACCCCGTTCGCGCCTATTGAGTGGATTCCGGCGATGTACAAAAACGTGCCACGGCCGTCCAGCCGAGGAAGCCGGCCTAGGTAACCGAAGTCGCCTGCGGTGCCGTCCTCGTCCATCGGCGACCGGTACTCCGTCCCAGCTTTCTGGTCCACCAGGTGCCAGGCTCGGTCCTTCTTGAACCGCAGGTTGTCGTCTCCTTCGAGCACCTGGGCGACGATGGGCGACAGTCGCGGTCCGCAGACGACCACGTGATTTTCACGGTTGAGGTTGACCATTCCCGTTGTCGGGATCACCTCGTACTGAGCCTCAAGCTTCATGCCGGCCAGCAGCTTGCGCAGGTGGTCGAAGTTGTTGAGGTCTTCCCTGGTTACAACCTCACTCGGATTCTGATCGGGGCTCTTGCCTGCCTCAGT